>CAZDIU010000098.1:0-15816 GCA_964505535.1 uncultured Desulfobacterales bacterium
GCATTCGTGTTGACGGCGCCTGCACTGTTTACCAGATGATTCCCTACCAGTACCGCAACGCCATTGTCAGCCGTATCAAAATCATGAGCGATCTGGACATTGCAGAGCGCAGAAAACCCCAGGACGGCAAGATAAAGTTCAGCAAGTACGGCGGCAAGGACATAGAGCTTCGTGTTGCAACGGTTCCCACCCAGGGCGGCATGGAAGATGTTGTCATGCGTATTCTGGCTGCCGGCGAGCCGATACCCCTGGACAAAATGGGCTTTTCAAAACGAAACTACCAAAACTTCATAAGCTGCATCACAAAGCCCTATGGCATCATCTTTGTCTGCGGCCCCACAGGTTCCGGTAAAACAACAACCCTGCATTCGGCTTTAGGCTACATAAACAAGCCCGATGTAAAAATATGGACTGCTGAAGACCCGGTGGAAATCACCCAGGCCGGACTCCGGCAGGTGCAGGTGAAGCCCAAAATCGGCTTCGACTTTGCTGCGGCCATGCGCGCCTTTCTCCGTGCAGACCCGGATGTCATCATGGTCGGTGAAATGCGCGACAAGGAAACCACCCACATCGGCATTGAGGCATCCCTCACAGGCCACTTGGTGTTTTCCACCCTGCACACCAACAGCGCCCCGGAATCTGTCACCCGTCTTCTTGACATGGGCATGGACCCCTTCAACTTTGCAGATGCGCTTCTGTGCATTCTGGCCCAGCGTCTGGTGCGAACCCTGTGCAGCAACTGCAAAGAGGAGTATAACCCCTCGGAAGAGGAATATCAGGAACTGGTAAGGGAGTATGGCAAAGATATTTTTGCAAGGGATTTGGCGGAGAAATATCCCTATGACAAGGATCTGGTGATGTTCAAACCCAAGGGCTGTGAAAAATGCAACCAGACCGGGTACAGAGGCCGTATGGGGATTCATGAACTGATGGCCGGTACAGATGAGATGAAACGTCTGATCCAGACCCAGGCGCGTGTGGCCGAAATGCTGGACCAGGCACTCACAGACGGTATGCGAACCCTGAAACAGGATGGCATTGCCAAGGTGTTTGCCGGACACACAGATTTCATACAGGTCAGAAAAGTCTGCATCAATTAATTTGCCAATATTGATGAATCCGTAAAAAGTCGGAAATCCGTCACTCCGGCGAAAGCCGGAGTCAGAAACTGTTTGAAAATATTTTTTTCTTTAAGGGAGTTGAAAATTGCTGATATACCGGTTTTGAGGTTTCAGGTTTCAGTCCTGACCGCATACTGACACCTGTAACCTTAACCTTCCGGTATTTTAAAAAGTTTCACATCCCCAACCGGAATGATGCAGCAGCAGAAAACCGGACTTTTTGCAGGATCAACAATATTGGGGATGGCACATCGCCGCCGACCCGGCTTACTTTCTTCCCGATTTTTCCATTGCTTTTCTGAATTTTTCCAACTGAGATTCATACAAAGCCCGATCCTTTCCGGATCGGGTGATGGCTTTCTCCTCTGTCTGAACCGCCAGTTCATACATGCCGTTGGCATAATAGCTTTCCGCAAGGGTGTCGAGGATATGCGGCGCGTCCGAGAGTTGGGCCGCGCGGCGGGCCAGCCGGAGAGCCGTTTCCGGATTCCGAAGCGACAGGGTTTCGCATGTGGCATACAGCCAGGCCAGATTGTTGAGCACTTCCGGATCATCGGGTTTCAGATCAAGGGCTTTCTGATAGGCTCCGATGGCCCGGGCATATTCACTGCGGCTGCGATGCAGATCCCCCAAAAGATGGAACAGTTTGGGATTGTGCGGATTTTTTTCTATTTCCTCCCAAAGGATGCGTTCAAAATTTGCGGCAAGTTTTCTGTCTGCTTCGCCGGAACCGGCAAAATATCCCCCGCATCCAATCAGGATCATTGCAGCCAGATAAACTGCAATGCTTTTTTTGATCTTCTGATCGTGTTTTTTTATCCATGATCTGTCTTTTTCACATTTCAGAATATAGTCAACACGCTGTGCAATGCTGAAATGATGCCAGTTGGGTTTGTCCGGAGACTGGCCGCTGCCGGCCGCAATTTTTTCAAAAGTGGAAATCAAGGGGCCGGCCGTATTGAAAAAAGCATAGACATGACAGTCTGCCTGCCGTTCAAAATTCCGCATGAAGTATCCGAAAATATAGCGAAAGTAAATCAGAAATGTTAAAACAGTCACAGCAGTGAACACAGCCGGAAGGACAGAATCCTGCGTGATTCCGTGATGAATGACAAAACGGGATACAGGTTCGGCAAAAATGATCAGGCCAAGAAGCAGATCAAGGACTGTATAGGAAACAAGCATGTATCCCGCGAAAAAGAAAAGATAAAACAGAAGATGCCTGTGCCTGACATGCCCGATTTCATGAGCGATGACCGCATCCACCTCTTCCGGGCTGAGAATATCCAGCAGAGCTTTGGTGACAAGAATATAGCGGAATTTCTTCACCAGTCCCATAACACCGGCTGTAATCATCCGGCCTTCAAATATGGGCCAGTACAGGATGTCCGCATATTCCATCCCGGCCTGTGCGCACAGGTTTTCGATCCGGGTGCGCATATGGCCTTTTTCAAGCGGTTTGCAGCCCCAGAATTTCTGAATCAGGAGAGGGCCTCCCACAGCCACGGCAAAAAGAAAAATAAGAAAAAAAAGGATTTCCCCTTCACCGGTTGCCATGAATTTTTTCAGCCATTCAAAAGGCAGGGCCATGATGAAATCATGAATTCCGGACAGCAGTATCCAGGGAAGCAGCACGGGCACAGCAAAGGAAATATTGGATACCACATAGGCGTTGCGGGATATGGAACTGGCATAAATTTTCTGATACGCGTCATGCGCGCAGTACCAGACAAGGGAAAGATAAAAAATGAAAAGCAGGAGAAACAGCAGCGCGGGAAGAGTGGGGAAAATTCTGAAATATTCAATCTGATCCATATAATCCGGCAGATTCAGGACATAAACATCCACTGTGAACAAAACAATGGCCAGTACAGACTGTCGGGTCAGCACACGGTTGAAGTGATTGTCAAGAGAGTGATCAAGGGGGGAAAAATTGCTGGCATAGATGCGCTTTTCCAGTGTTTTAAACTGGATACGTGTCAGAAAGAAAAAGAAAAGACTAAAAAGAACAGAAAGCTCAATGGCTTCATCCAGAGGCAGATTCGGATTTTCCGAAGGCTGATAGGTGGTGTAAATGAGCAGGACAATGATGAAGTATATGAAATTGGCGAACATGAATATATTGCTTAATGCTGAATGGGTTAATGTTGAATACTCAGGGAAAATGAACTTTTTTGAAATGCCGCCGTGTTCAGGTATCAGGGTTCAGGTGTCAGATTTCAGGTGTAAGGTGTAAGGGAACAAATACTGAAACCTGAACACTGAAACCCGAAACCGGCATATCAGCAGTTTTCAGATCCCTGATTAAGGTTCAGGATTTCATTTCCTTGAAATAGCGTTCCTTTTCACTGTAAATGCATCCGCAGTACTGCTGGCGGTAGAGGTTGAGCTTTTTGGATTCTGCAATGCCTTCTTTCCAGCCTTCGCGGAAGTCATGATAGTAAAAAGGGATGCCTGCGGATTTTGCCACAGATTCTCCGATGTCCCGGATCAGTTCATGTTTCTGGAATCTGCTGTAAAGCAGTGTGGTGGTGAAACAGTCAAATTTTCCCCTTTTGGCCAGCAGAGCTGTGCTTTTGAGGCGATCATGGTAACAGTAGGCACAGCGATTTGTCTCCCGGAACACCACATTGCGAATGAATTCTTCCGGCTCATATTCCTGCTGCCAAATCACCTGAAAATTTACAATTTCTGAAAATGCTTTCAGGGTCTCCTCGCGTTTCAGGCATTCAGTCCAGGGATGGATATTGTGCCGATAAAAAAATCCCATGATGTGAAAATTTTCAGACCGGAGAACCCTGACAGGATAAACAGCGCAGGGAGCGCAGCACATATGCACCAGAATTTTTGGGATTTTTCCGTTTTCCATACCGGTCTTGACTCCTTTACTGAACGTTTGGACAGTATCCGGCCCCGTTTTCCAAAGTCAGTCCCAGAATCTTTTCCCGGATCAGGGCTTCAATCACCTCGCAGACCGGCAGGCCCACGACATTGGTATACGATCCGCTGATGCTTTTGACCAGAAACGTGCCCAGCCCCTGAATGGCATATGCTCCGGCTTTGTCAAAGGGTTCTTTGGTATGGATATACCATTCAATTTCCTCTCTGCTCAGGTGCTTGAAGCAGACATCGGTTCGGACGGCATCGGAAAAAAGCCGGTTTTGGGATTTGCAGCAGATGGCATATCCGGTGAAAACCTGATGGGTCTGTCCGCTCAGGCGGCCAAGCATGAGTCTGGCTTCGTCTTTGGAACCCGGCTTTCCCAGAATGGCATTGCCGATCAGCACAATGGTATCTGCACCGATAACCCAGCTTTGGGGATATTTTTCAGCCACTTCCCCGGCTTTGGCCTGTGCCAGGGTTTTCACATAGGTTTCCGGTTCCGCAAGTTTTATGGAAGATTCATCAAAACGGCTGGGGATAACAGCAAAGGACAGACCAGCCTGTTCCAGAAGATATTTCCGCCGCGGGGATTCAGAAGCGAGAATCAGATAGGGGTGCTGATGTTTTTTGTTCATAAGGAGTTGCCGGATAAGCAGTCAGAAATGCTGCTGTGTTAAAAAAGGTTTTTGAAAAACCGGATGTTATAAAAACAGTTATACATGAAAACATGCAGAGGGTTACTTATCAGAAGACAGGACTTTTGACAAGCCGCAAAAAACAAAAATATAAACACCTTCTCCTGCCTGCTGTTTTTTCAGTGCCGCTTCCGGATCTTAACCGCAAATATTCACACTTGGTGTTCATATCTTCTTGGGTGGTGGGACTTTTTATGCTGATTATTTTATTTTATAAATCAGCATATTAGCTAAAAACAGCACAAACAGTATCATGGATGTATCGTATAACTATTTGTATTTACTATGTATAGATAATAATCAGTATTTCTTAAAAAATATAATAATATAAAATAGTTATATTTAAATCAGTTCGTGCAGACCGACTACCTCTTCTTGATACATGACACCGCATTACAGAGAATATAAGTAAAGCTCCATAAATTTTCGGGTGTGAAGTTTTCAGAAAAACCGGATTTTTTCGGAAAAATCCGGTTTTTTTATACCTGAAAACTTTCGCTTGCGTACTTAAATCCGGATTTCTCTTGATTTGCCTCAGTTCTTTCCTGTAATATATTGAGATCTGCCGTACTGTCAAAAACTTTGCTCTGCAATGTGGAACCGGCATTCTGCCGGTTCTGCTCTGATATATGAAAGACATGCACCGGAAAGGGGGAAACATGTCAGATGAACTGATCAAAATTGATGAATACAGATGGGAGCTTCCCCAAAGCGGAATCATGCGGGTTCCGGGCCGGATTTACACAAATGAATCCATGCTCGAAGATCTGAAAAAGGAAGGGACCCTGGTTCAGGTGGCAAACGTGGCTTCCCTGCCGGGAATTGTCAATGTTTCCCTTGCCATGCCTGACGTGCATCAGGGTTACGGTTTTTCCATTGGCGGAGTTGCCGCGTTTGACTGGGATGAGGGAATCATCTCACCCGGCGGAGTGGGATATGACATCAACTGCGGTGTGCGTCTCGCGGGTACGCATCTGGAGGAAAAGGATGTGCGCCCCAGACTGGATGATCTGGTGAATGCCCTGTATCAGAACATTCCCTCGGGAGTGGGTTCCAAAGGTTCGGTGCGGGTTTCCGGGGATGAGGAGAAAAGGGTTCTCCGGGAGGGAAGCCGCTGGGCTGTGAAACAGGGATTCGGAGATGATACAGACCTGATTTTGACGGAAGACGGGGGATGTCTGCCGGATGCTGATCCGGACGTAATCAGCGAAAAGGCTCTGGATCGCGGCAAAAAGCAGTTGGGAACGCTGGGGTCCGGCAACCATTTTCTGGAAGTGGGCGTGGTGGATGAGATTTATGATGAGGATACGGCACAGGTTTTCGGGCTTTTTCAGGGACAGGTGACCGTGCTGCTGCATACCGGCTCACGGGGGCTGGGCTATCAGATCTGTGATGATTTTCTGGCTTTCATGACAAAGCATGTGAAAAATCTGCCCTTTTATCTGCCGGATCGGCAGCTCTCCTGTGCCATGATTCAGTCTGAGGAGGGGCGGCGCTATCTGCGGGCCATGGCCTGCGCTGCCAATTACGCGTGGGCAAACCGCCAGATTCTCATGCACCACGCGAAAGAGGTTCTGCTGAAAACCCTGAGCATCAGTCCCCGGAATCTGGGTATGCGGCTGGTCTATGACATCTGCCACAACATTGCAAAAAAAGAGGAGCATGTCATTGACGGAAAAAAACGCACGGTATGCGTGCACCGCAAGGGGGCAACCCGATCCTTTGCTCCCGGGCATCCGCTTCTGTGCGAGCCATACCGGCGTGTGGGACAGCCGGTTCTGGTTCCAGGAGATATGGGCACTGCCTCCTATGTGCTGGTGGGAACACACAGGGCAATGGAGGAAACCTTTGGTTCCACCTGTCACGGAGCCGGAAGGGTTTTAAGCCGTACTGCGGCAAAAAAAGCTGCAAAAGGCAGGGCCATTTACCGGGAACTGGAAGACAAAGGCATTCTGGTGCGCTGGACCGGCCGGGCCACACTGGCAGAGGAAATGCCAGACGCTTACAAAAACATCTCCCAGGTGATAGATGTGGTGCACAGCGCTGGAATTTCCCGGAAAGTGGCACGGCTCCGGCCTATGGCTGTGATCAAGGGATAGGAAATGCAAAAATCCGATCTTCAGTGTCACATCTGTACGCCGGACAATATTCATGCATGGATATGCGGATGACCGTTTTCCATTCCTGAAGGTCAAACGGAGGGGTTGAGGGACTGGTGACAAAATGCTGCATCATAATCAGAAACCGGCTCTTTGGACAAATCAATTACCCGATGCGGACCGATTTTTCCTCTTTTGCCTGTTGATGAACCCGCATCATACACTCTTCTGATTCCCCATCCTCCGTTCCAAACCTGTCCCTCATGGTTATGTCCAAAGAGCAGAGCGTCAATTTTATACTGTGTCAATACATATCCCAGTTTATCGGAATCCTTGAGCTGGTGAAGCGGCGTGGGATGGAACGGATGGTGATGGAGATACACAACTGTCCAGTCAGCTTTTCGGACAGGATCACTGTCAAGCATGTTTTTCAGCCGCTCAAGCTGTTTGTCCCCCAGTTCACCTTCAGCAAAAACACGGTCATACCAGTGAAGTTCCTCAGCCATGGAATCCAGACCGACAAATGCAGTGTCTCCGATGAGATCCAGTTTCGGATACGTGACTGAAGAATCCCCATAGAAATATTGTTTATACTTTTCAACATATTTTGGATCTCCCAGAACGCCGGAGCCATAATCATGGTTTCCGGGTACGGTCAGTACCCGGAATCCCGCTTCTTTCAGACGGCTGAGTTGGGAACAGGCTTCTTCATAACTCCCCTCTTTGGCTGCATCCTCAACCATATCTCCGGTAATGACAACCGTGCAGTGATTTCCCAGGTGGCTGTGGAATATCATGCGGGCAACAATTCCGTCAAACCTTGTCCCCATATCTTTATAACCCATGTGAATATCTGACAGATGAATGATTTTTCTCATTTTTTTCTTTTTTTGAAACTGCTTCCAAAAGACAAACCTGCCATTTCCCTGTCATCTCAATGATCAAAGAAAGCCGGTTTGAGTGAAAAATCTGAAAACTTGTCCCCATCCAAAAAAGTCTCAGGCAATAAAAAAGGCGTGATGCGGAAAAACCGCCACGCCTGTTTTTTTATTTGGAGATGGGCCCACCTGGCCTCGAACCAGGGACCTACCGGTTATGAGCCGGTGGCTCTTCCAACTGAGCTATGGGCCCTTGCATCATTCAGAAATTATATATCAATACATTGAAATCATGCGTTTGTCAAGCACAGATTTCCCATTCTTTACCTGCCCCGGATTACTGTCCGAATCAATAATCAATAAAACTTTTCAGTTTTCGGCTTCGGGTGGGGTGTCTGAGTTTTCTCAAAGCCTTGGCCTCAATCTGCCGGATCCGCTCACGGGTCACGGCAAAATCCTGCCCCACCTCTTCCAGGGTATGATCCGCTTTTTCTCCAATGCCGAAACGCATCCGCAGGACCTTTTCCTCACGGGGCGTCAGGGTGGCCAGCACCTTTCGTGTCTGCTCAGCCAGATTGAGACTCACTGCAGCGTCCGAAGGCAGCATAAATTTTTTGTCTTCGATAAAATCTCCCAGATGGCTGTCCTCCTCCTCTCCAATGGGCGTTTCCAGAGAAATGGGTTCACGAGCGATTTTCAGCACCTTTCGCACCTTGTCCAAAGAGATTTCCATCTTTTCCGCAATCTCTTCCGGACTGGGTTCCCTGCCCAGTTCCTGCACCAGATAACGGGAAGTCCGGATGAGTTTGTTGATGGTTTCAATCATATGAACAGGAATGCGGATGGTTCTGGCTTGATCCGCGATGGCGCGGGTGATGGCCTGACGGATCCACCAGGTGGCATAGGTGCTGAATTTGTAGCCGCGGCGGTATTCAAATTTGTCCACAGCCTTCATCAGGCCGATATTGCCCTCCTGAATCAAATCCAGAAACTGCAGCCCCCGGTTGGTGTATTTCTTGGCAATGCTCACCACCAGACGCAGATTGGCCTTGATCAGTTCACTTTTGGCATCCTTGGCCCGCTGCCTTCCCTCTTCCACCCCGGTCATGGTCCGCCGGAGCGTCCGGCAGTTGGATTTGATGGATCTTTCCCGTGCATCCACTTTTTCCTGGACATCCCTGGCCTGAGTGAAGACTGTGCACAGTTCCCTGTCATCCAGTGTGCAGCATGTCCTGGCCCAGACCAGAAAGTCTTCCTCGGCTTTCAGATGACTGCGCAGTTCCGTGACCGATACCCCCAGTGTTTCCGCATATTCAAACAGGGCCCTGTTCATGGATTCAAACCAGTCAATCTGTTTGCGGATCACCTTTTCGATCTTGTCAATGACCCCGCCTTCGAGACGCCAGTCCTTCAGAAGTTCAAATATCTTGCTGTTCCGGCGGTTGATATTTCGCCGGATCCGGCGCTGCACATCCGGTTCCGGGTTTTCCGTAAATATCTGCATCCGGTATACTTCATTTTCTTCATACAGTTCCCGGATGGCCCGGATGGTTTTCAGAAAACTTTCGATCTGGACACTTTCATCCACCATTGTGTCGCCTTCATCCAGATCCCTGAGCACATGTTTGGGACGGAGGGAGCCTTCCTCAATATGTCCGCCAAGCCCCAGTATGCACTCCACCCCTGTGGTGGTTTCCAGCAAAGCCTTTAAAACCTCCTGCTCCCCGGATTCGATTTTTTTGGCAATTTCCACCTCCTCCTCACGGCTCAGAAGGGTAACCATGCCCATTTCCCGGAGATACATCTTCACCGGATCCGTTACAGTTCCGAAATCCGATACCGGCTGCAGTTCATCTTCGGCCTTTTTGGGGACTTTTCGGGCCTTGTGGGACAGTTTCTGTTTGCTGTCATCCAGAATCTCGATATCCAGATCATCAAACAGAATAAGGGTTTCATCAAGTCTTTCCGGGGTGAGGGCCTCATCCGGAAGAACCTCATTAATTTCATCGTAGGTTAAGAATCCCTGTTCCTTTCCTTTGAGTATGAGTTCCTTCAAAGCCGTCTTACCGGCATTTTTGTCCGACTGGTTATCGTTTTCAGCGGAATTCCTTGCCATACAGTGTAGCCTCCTGCCGACCTCATGTTGTTGACAGCCGTTCTCTGGCCTGATTTTGTTTTTCCTGTAACAGTTGCATCAGCATCGCCTGATTGTTTTCCTTTCTGGCAGCCTCGATCCGCTGCAGAAGATCCCTGGCCCCGCGGTTTCTCCCGCGCTCGAACTGGGCCAGCAGACTGAGACATCCCTCACTGCTCCATACTTCATCTCCCATTGACAGAGAAGCAATTGTACGGCGCATTTCCCCATCTTCCAGCCGGTCCATCAGATCGGATATTCTGCCGACAGAATGTTCTGTACCGGAATCATCATACAGGGATAAAATCATCTTTCCCGCAGATCGGAGTCCGGGATTTTCAAACTGTCCGATAATATCCCGATCTTCCACTTCCGGAATGATTTCCGGAAACCCGATCATCATGGCAAGTATCTTCTGCTCCATCCGGGTTCTTCCGTTTCCGTTCCTTCGGGCTGAGACAGGGTTCTGTAACAGCGGACGGGACGGAAAAGAGGCATCAGCTTTCTGAAATTCGGATCGGTACTTTTCCGCGAGAATGGATTCCTCCACCCCGATGCGTTCCGCAATTTCCCGGATATACAGAGAGCGGGCCACCGGATCGCTTATCTCTGTCAGCAGCGGTTGCATTTCCTCGATAACCCGCACTTTGCCTTCCACGGACAGTCCGTGATTTTTGACGGCCTGCTCCATGAGGAAGTGCATGATGCTCACGGCCCTGTCGCCTGTCTCCGCAAACACGGCTCCACCGGATTTGCGCACAAAGGAATCCGGATCCTCTCCTTCCGGCAGAATGAGTACACGGGCATCCATGTTTTCCTGGCGGAAAATGGCAATGCTCCTTTTTGCAGCACGAATTCCGGCCTCATCCGAGTCAAACACCAGCACAGATTCCCTGGCATTCCCCCGCAGCAGTTTCACATGATCCGGACTGAGAGCGGTTCCCATGGCTGCCACAGCATTCCGGATACCGTGCTGGTACAGGGAAATCACATCCATATAGCCTTCCACCAGAAAAACCTTCCCGCTTTCCCGTATCTTCTGCCGGGCTTTTCCGAATCCGTAAAGAATCTGTCCCTTGCTGAACACCGGGCTTTCCGGTGAATTGAGATACTTGGGCAGGGAATCATCCATGACCCGGCCTCCGAATCCGGCCACCCTGCCCTGGGAATCTGTGATGGGAAACATGATCCGATCCCGGAAACGGTCGTAAAAACCCGGTCTTTCTTTTCTTGGCAGAATCAGTCCCGCTTTTTCCAGCAGGGTGAGCTCCGTTTTTTTTCCGGAAAAAAATTTCAGAAGGCCATCCCATGCCCGGGGCGCATATCCCAGTTGAAAATCTTCCGAGGTCTGATCCGTGATTCCCCTTTTTTCCAGATAGGCACGGGCTTTTTTTCCAGCCTCCGCATGGAGCAGGGTATCACGGAAAAAAGACATGGCGGACTGATTGACTGCGTACAGCCGCTCTTTCTCACTGAGCCGCCTTCCTGCTTCCGGGCTCAGATCCGGGGCAGGTATTTCAATGCCATAGCGGGAGGCAAGGGAGCGGGCAGCTTCCGGAAAGGAAATCCCTTCATGGGCCATCAGAAAGCTGAAAACATTGCCCCCCGCCCCGCATCCGAAACAATAATATATCTGTTTTTCAGGACTTACAGTAAAAGAGGGGGTTTTTTCCGAATGAAAGGGGCACAGACCCAGAAAATCCTTTCCGGCTTTCTTCAGTATGACCGCATCAGCCACCACTTCCACAATGTCTGCGGCTTTCCGAATATCTGCTATGGTATTTTCCGGAATGTAATTCTGCAAGAAGAGCCTCTCCATCCGTGCAGCCCTGCATAGGTAAAACGGAAGGTGTTTATATCGGAACTGTGTGCCGGCTGATCACAGTCTGTGAATATCCGTTCCCGGTAGCGGGTCTTCCTTTGCCGGACAGACTGGTTCCGGAACATTTTGTATTTATCACAAAATTACAGTATAAGATTGGAAGATATTTTTGTCAATCACAGAAAAACCTCTTTGGCGACAGGAACAGGCAGGAGATCGGCGCGCTGCAAAACCGGAAATTCGGGAACAGGTGCAGTGCCGTGCAGTTTCAGGTACAGAATTTCTGAAAGCCCATCTTTTTGAAAACAGAAATTTCTGATCGGTGATGCAAGCCTTACCCGCGCTGCCTGGTGAGAGCAATGGCCTCTTTCAGATTCAGTGCACCGCTGTAAAGGGCACGGCCGGTAATGATGCCGGTAACGCCGATCGCTTCGAGCGGCAGCAGGTTCCGGATGTCTGAGAGACTGGACACACCGCCCGAAGCAATCACCGGAATGGAGACTGCTTCAGCCAGTTTCCGCGTTTCTTCGATATTGGGGCCTGTCTGCATCCCGTCACGGCTGATGTCGGTGAAATTGATGGCCGCGACACCGCTGTTCTCAAACATTCTGGCCAGATCGGTTGCAGGGGTTTTGGTGGTTTGGGTCCATCCCTCAATGGCCACCATGCCGTTTCGTGCGTCAATTCCCACCACAATCCGGCCCGGAAAGGTTTTGCACGCATTTCTGACCAGTTGCGGATTCCGGACAGCCTCTGTGCCGATAATCACCCGCTCCATTCCCATATCCAGATACATCCGGATGGTTTCCGCATCCCGTATGCCTCCGCCGATCTGGACGGGAATTTTCACTGTTTCCAGAATTTTTTTTATGGAGGCCAGATTCTGCGGGGTTTTGTGCACAGCGCCGTCCAAATCCACCACATGAATGATCTCAGCCCCCTGACCGGCCCAGCGTGCGGCAGTGGCTCCCGGATCATCGGAAAAAACTGTTTCCGCATCCATCCGGCCCTGCAGCAGCCGGACGCATTTTCCCTGTTTCAGGTCAATTGCCGGAATAATGATCATGGCAGTCTGAATCCTTCCATCACAGTGTCCAGACCGGAAACAGCCATCTGCTCAGCGGTAATCCACTGGCCGTCCCGCTTGAGAAATGTGGGCAATTTGAACAGATCATCTGTCAGAGCCTTCTGGGTTTCGTCAAAATGACCGGACCAGAGCACCCGTCCATCCGAGACACGGAGAAAATGCAGGTCAAAGGCCACTGACGCAGGAGATTCCACGGAAAGTTTTCTGCCCACCCGGTCCTTGAAACGGTAAATATGTCCGACCAGCACAGCATCAGCTTCCAGTTTCCGGCCGGTTTCAACAAGCGCTTCGCGTTCGCCGCTTTCTTCCGACAGGCCCGAACGGATATCCCTGACCTGATCCGGGGAGATGAATTTGAACTGCGGGTATTTTTTCAGAATATCAGCGAGATGACCGTTCAGAACGGCTTCCGCTCCGCTTTCCACACCGCCGCCGGCAAAGATTTTCCCGCTCAGGGGGCAGCGGATGCCGTGAATCTCTCCGCTCTCCGTGCTGAGATTGCGGAAGGAAACCACAAGGATTTTTTTCATATTCTGGGGAACATAAAGGGGTTCCGGAGCCGGTTCCGGGGCAGAACATCCACCCGCAAGCATTGCACAGAAAATCAAAAGGCGAATCAGAATATGTTTCATTTATTACGCTCCGTATCAAAACAAACCCTCCTTTACAGCAGAGCCGTAAAGGAGGGTGCCGATTATTTTATATTTCGGTTCATATTGTTGAACTTGCTGAACGCAGCCCGGGCCAAATCTGAATATTCTTTTTCAGCCATCAGGCAGTCCCCCTGACAAGATGATTATCCTTTTCCTGACACCCCGTGATGTCCGTGTGAATTGCTGAGGGCAGGCATGAAAAAAAGGTGAAATGGTGGAGATGAGGGGATTCGAACCCCTGACCCTCGCATTGCGAACGCGATGCTCTCCCAGCTGAGCCACATCCCCATCAGGTTGACAATCTGGCTCTTTAGCAGATTATTTCTGACAAGTCAATTGAAAAAAACTTGCAATCCTGTCCGAAAAATGGTCAAGTCAGAAAATATGGTCAAATATCATTCAGATTGCAGAGATTTTACGGAGACAGACATGAGCAGAATCATTTTGCAGGATGCGTATAAAAAAGAAACACGGGATCAGGACAAAATCATGCCGCCGGAAGAAACAGTGAAAAGGTTCAGGGAGAAACTCAAAGGACTTAACCTCAATATTCTGGAACGGACACAGCGGATTGACAACGGGCGGCTGGACATTCCGGTCTATTTCAGCGTGTGCGGGGCAGACGCGCTGGCCCTCACCGGTACGAAAAAACAGATGGGAAAAGGTGCAAGTCCGCGACAGGCCGAGGCCAGCGCGGTCATGGAACTGGCAGAGCGTTTCAGTTTTTTCAGTTTTTACAGAAATTCCGAAAACTTTGTGACAGATCAGTATAAAAATCTCAAAAATGAGGCTCTTTCTTTCCGGCAGATTGCGGATTCGGTGCATGACCGATCCGAAGATGCGGAGACTGCCAAAAAAATATTTGAAACCCTGCCCCTGCGCTGGGCAAAGGGATACAATCTCACACAGGACAGGGAAGTGCTGATCCCTTTTGACTGGTTTTACACCATCAATGAATTCAACGGCGCGTGTGCGGGCAACTGCCAGGAAGAGGCGCTGGTGCAGGGAATCTGCGAGGTCGTGGAACGGCATGTGTCTTCTGTCATCAGTCAGGAGCGGCGGAGAGTTCCGGTTATTGATCCGGATTCCGCAGCCGATCCCCTTGTCAGGGAGATGCTCGGAAAATACCGGAACGCGGGCGTAAACCTGTGGCTGTCGGATTTTACCCTGGATACCGGCATTCCCACGGTCGGGGTGCTGGCTTACGATCCAGCGACCTTTCCGGATGCCAGTGAAATCGTATGGACCGCGGGAACCACACCCAGTCCGCAGAAAGCCCTGAGCCGCGCACTGAGCGAAACAGCCCAGCTTGGCGGGGATTTCAATACCGGGTCCAACTATGTGGCCAGCGGACTGCCCAAGTTTTCCTGCATGGCGGAAGCCGATTTTATCACCAATCCCGGAAAACAGGTATCCATCTCTGATCTCCCGGATCTTTCTCATGACAATATCAAAGTGGAGATTAACAATCTTCTGGCCTCACTGTCCCGAAAGAATATGGAGGTGCTCGCAGTAAACACCATGCACCCTCTGCTGGCTGTTCCGGCCTTCTATATTATCATTCCCGGAACGCATTTCCGGGAACGGGCTGTCAACAGCAGTGTGGGCATGTTCTGCGCAAAACTGATCGCGGAAAGAAATCCCCCGCGTGTGGCCATCGCCAGACTGCATCAGATGGAAAAAGAGCTTCCCGGCAGATATTATGTCCGCTTTTTCCTGGGAATCTCCCATCTTGCCGATGGAGAACCGGAAGTCGCGCTTGCCCGGCTGGAGCAGGCACTGGAACTTGATCCGAATCCGCAGGACATTCCCGGCATTTATTCCCATATGGGTGTCTGTCTCAAAGAAATGGGAGAGTATGGCCGTGCGCTGGAGGTTCTCGCAAAAGGGGAGAAGCTGGATACGGACAGAACCGACATCCACAATCTCAAGGGATTCTGCCACTTCAAACTGAAGGAGCATGAAAAGGCCGTTGAAAGTTTTCAGGCCGTCCTGCGTCTCAATCCATCATCAGCGATTGATCATGCCAATATCGGAGTCAATTACCGGGAAATGGGAGAAAAAGAAAAGGCCATTGCCTGGTTTGAAATGGCTCTGGCAATGGATCCTTCCATCGGATTTGCCAGAGAAAGCCTGAAAAAACTGAGGGCGGGAAAATAAATACCCAACCGAAAGTTTTCAGATATAAAAAAACCGGATTTTTCCGGAAAAATCCGGTTTTTCTGAAAATTTTACATCCGAAAATTTATGTTGCCTTACTTAAGTCGTGTTTTCAAAATCCGATCCAAACCATGCAAATGGCGACAGTCTGGCACTCCGAAAATTCCCTGAGCTGACAGTATGCGGGAACAGGGAATAAATATCGCATAAATTCAACAGCGGTTCAGTATCAGGCGATTTACAGAAAAAAATATACCAAAGGAGTGCCAAACTGAAAGTTTGGC
>CAZDIU010000099.1:0-2665 GCA_964505535.1 uncultured Desulfobacterales bacterium
GTGTCTGTCTGAAAAATCTGGCACGGGCCATGATTCAGAAACATCGTCTGGAGGAATGCTTTCATATCATTGACGCGCTGCACACAGCCTGCCTGGGAAAAAATCCGGAATCCGGGCATTGGCCCGGGGGAAGGGATCTGCTTCGGGAACTAGCTGCGGACAATGTCATGGAAATCCTGATGGCCGAGTTTATGGCCAATGACCCGGAACGGCGCAGGCAGGGCGCTCTGGTCCTGACACGAATGGGAACAGCAGGGGCTGAATCCCTGCTCAGACTGCTCAGAGACAGTGGAAACCGCTATGAAAGAGCCAGAATACTCAAAGCCATCTCGGATATCGGCAGTCCCGCTCTCCCCTGTCTGGAAGAGCAGCTTCGGCAGGGAAAACCCTGGTTTTACATGCGCAACCTGATTCTGCTTTTTGGAAAAACAGGAAATGCCTCCCATCCGGATATCCTGCTGCCCTTTCTCAAAGACAGGGATCTCCGGGTGCGGCGGGAATGCCTGAACACCATCTTTCTCATCGGCGGAGACAGGCGGGAGGATATTTTTCTCTCCATTTTTCCCAAAGCTGATGATCAGATGAAAAGTGATATGGTCAAATTCCTGGGGCGCATGAAAAGCGTCCGATCCGTTCCTCTTTTCATTGAAATGCTGGAATCCGGCCCCCCTGTTTCCTCCAGAATCCGAAACACTCTGGAGGAAAACATCTGCATGGCTTTGGGTTCCATTGGCACAGAAGAGGCAGTTTCCGCTCTGCGGCGTATCGCGGATTCTGATGTGAAAAAGGGCTTTCTGATGCGCAGATCAGATGCACACCGGCTGAAAAGCACAGCGGAAAGGGCATTGCAGCTGATGGCAAAAGCTGTTCTGATATAGTGCCTGACAAATCCCGCAAACCGGGTGTCAGAGCGGATTTTCCAGTGCATTCAGCGCCAGCGTAATGGGACGATCCTCCTCTCCCTCTGTGAAAAGGGAAATGGGCGCGGGCTTGCGAAAGTCGTCCTCTCCGGGCTGCGCGGCCAGCCATTTTTCCCGCAGTTCCCTGAATATCCGGAAGGCCGGAGAATGGATGTCCACCACACTTTTTTCCAGGACCAGACTCAGTTTCCCCCCCCGCTCCTCCAGGTGCATGAGCGGGGCAATGGGAATGCCGATGGGCTCCCACTGACTGAAATCATGCTCCAGGTTTCTGATGGCAGCCATCTGACCGGTGGCTCCGTTGGCAATGAGGCTGAAAACTGTTCTTCCCAGATTGTAGGTGTAAATGCAGTCAAATTTTGTGGGTTCGCTGCCTCTGCCGTCATACCCGTAAAAATGGGTCTGGGTTTTGAACCCAGTCTGGGATTTTTTGAATATCTTCTCCACTGCAGCGGGAATTTTGTCCTTTTCTTCCAGCAGCCCGCTTTTCACCAGTTCGGTTTTGAGTGTCTTTACAGATATAATGGCAGGCCTGAGCAGCAGATACTGTCCATCCGGATAATTGCTGAACAGCACCGGCCCGAAACGTGCGGGAGCAAGTCCGTTTTTTTCAAGGATTTTTTCAAAATACGCATGGTGAATGCCGATCTTGTACTTTCCCTGATCCTGAAGGATTTTCAGATACTCCCGCACCAGTCCCAGCAGAACCTCCTCGGTTTTCACCTGGGAAAAGGGGAAATTCCCGTGACTGTCCCGTTCCATGAGCAGACCTTCCTGAAAGAAAACCGGAATATCGTTGAACAGTTCATCATCCCGTGCATTCCAGACTGATATGCCCTTTTTGTCACGGGACATCTGGGCCATTTTGCGCAGGTATTCCAGTTTGTCCCGGAGATGGGGAAAATGATCGTGAAAGCTGCTGTCATGGGTTGCGTTGTATTCCCCGATAATGGCATTCAGTTTGATGATGAATATCTGGATTTCATTGATAAATTCCAGTATTCCCTCGGGAATGACCAGCACGCCGTAGTTTTTGCCTGCCTCGGCCCGGCGCACAATGCTGTCGCAGATCACACGGGAAAGATGGCGCAGCGTCATACCATAGGCCGAATAATCCACCGTGTTGGCTGCCCTGGCTTTGCGGATTTTTTCATCGCTGACATATTCAGCCAGCTCCTCACCGATCAGTGTCAGGTTGGCATGGGTCTGCAAAGCAACTTCCAATGCCAGATGACTGGCGACCCTGCCCATGACCTTGCACACATGCCAGTATTTCACATCCGAGCTGCTGTCTGTGCACAGATTGCTCACAGAATTGGCAAAAGCCCTGGCTGCGGAATGGAATCCGAAGGACATGGCGCACAGCACCCTTCCCTCATCATCCCGGACCTGAATGTCTCCGTCAATGGTTTTGGGTACACCGATGACCTGCACACCGTCGGGCAGCATTTCCTGTGCCAGAAATGCGGCATTGGTATTGGAATCATCCCCGCCCACCACCACCAGCGCATTGAGTCCCATGTTTTTGCAGGTCTCCCTGGAAAGGGCCATTTTTTTGGCAGTGTCAATCTTGGTTCGCCCGGTTTTGATCATGGTGAAACCGCCCCTGTTCCGATACCGGTTCACCAAATCGTCATGGAGTTCAACAGCCTCGTTTTCAATAATGCCGTCAGGCCCCAGAATAAAACCGAAAACCCGGTTTTCCGGGTTGGCTTTTTTGGCAGCATCATACAGTCCGGCAATCA
>CAZDIU010000099.1:2675-15675 GCA_964505535.1 uncultured Desulfobacterales bacterium
CCGCCCGGAGCCGGGCCTCCGGAAAAGACAATGCAGACTCTGCGCGGTTTTTGGTACGCTCTCTGCCTTTCTGCATCAGGGGATTCTGTGCCGATCACTTTCTGCACCTTGTTGCCAATGATATTCGGCAGAACCTTCTGCGCCTCCCGGTCAATGGTGAAATGATAGGAATCATCTGTTTCGAGCAGGGTAAAGGGTTTGGAAAACACAGGACACAGCGGAGGTGAAAAGTTCATTCTGTCCGCGGATTCCCGGTTAAGATTTCCAGTGATTTCCTGCACATCAGGTCGGCTGAGCAGGGTTCTGATATGAATCGGGTCCTTTTCTTCCATAGATATCCTCCGTATTGTATGTTGTTTCCGGTATGACAGTGCTTTGTCAAAATCAGACTGAAGAATGCAGTTGTCTGCTCACAGCCTGTCCGGCAAAAAGAGTCTGAAGCAGAATCAAAAAGCTGCAAAGCGGAAAAGACACTCTAACTGCATATATGCATTGCTGTCAAGAAGATACAGGGGAATCAGGTTCTGCTGACATTTCAGATCAGGCTGCCGGTTCCGGTCTCAGGTCTGATACCAATTCGGCATTGATCTGAAACACAGGTTTTTCAGAAAAACCGGATTTTTCGGAAAAAATCCGGTTTTCTGAACACACGAAAACTTCTTTTTGCCTGCCTGCAGGTATCTTTTATACCGATTCTCCATTGATTTAATGGAATGCTTTGTTCACATCCGGAAAAATCCGGTTTTTCTGAGAAATATGCAGAAAATATTATATAACTTCAATAGCGATTCGGTATTAATGGGGAATCGGTATGACAGCGATAAGTGCTGTACGGAACATGAAATGCAACTTTATTAATAATTTTCGGACAGGGTCATGATTCAGTGTGTTTTTGTGTTGACACAAAATATACCGACTGGTATATTTGCTTCCCATGAAAGAGGAGACACACATCAGCAAATCCGAACATACCCGGCAGTTCATCATTGAAAAGGCAGCCCCGATTTTCAACAAAAAGGGCTATGCCGGAACCTCTCTCTCGGATATTACCGGGGCAACAGGTCTGACCAAAGGCAGCATCTACGGGAATTTCAGGAACAAGGATGAAGTCGCTGTCTGCGCGTTTGAGCATAATGTGGCCTTCATTCGCAAATATCTGCGCGGGGAAATGGAAGGGCAGAAGCGCCATTCCGACAAACTGCTGGTTTATCCCAGAGCTTTCCGGAAAATGTACAGAGAAATGCTGTCCAAAGGCGGATGTCCCATTCTGAACACGGTCACGGAAGCAGATGACACGCATCCGGTTCTGCACCGGCTGGCTGTGGAAACCATACAGTCATGGAAAAAGGGTATCATTTCTCTTGTGGAAAGCGGTAAAAAGGCCGGAAGCATAAAATCTGATACAGATGCCCAGGCTGTGGCGGAAATCATGATTTCCCTGCTGGAAGGCGGAACCCTGCTGGCAAAAGCCACGGGAGAGGAAAGTTATCTGATCAATGCGATTGATCATACGGAACATCTGATTGAAAGTATTACTCTTCACAGATGATTTTTTTGTGCCGGACAGTATACCGCTCGGTATGGGAAATTCGGGTATGAATTTTATAAAAAAACCGGATTTTTTGAAAAAATCCGGTTTTTAAGATGAAAGGAAGGCAGCATGGGAATCTGGTTTGTAAAACCTGAAGCAGAAAAGGCAGCAGACATAATATCCAATACAATGGTTGCGCATCTGGGAATTGAATTCACCGAAGTGGGCGAGGATTCTATCAAAGCCTCCATGCCGGTGGATCATCGCACCCATCAGCCGATGGGCATTCTGCACGGCGGAGCGTCCGTTGCTCTGGCAGAAACATTGGCAAGTTTTGCCGCGAACTGCTGTGTTGATATGGCAAAGTTTTACTGTGTGGGACTGGAAATCAATGCCAATCATATCCGATCCGTGAGAACCGGAAAAGTGATCGGATGCGCCCGCCCCGTACATATGGGCAGAACAACGCAGATATGGGAAGTGCGCATTCACGATGAGGAAGATCATCTGATCTGCATATCACGGGTGACAATGGCGGTGCTGGCGCATAAACAGCAGCAATCCTGAAACATGACGCGACTTTCTGAAAAAAATCTGCCAAAGGAGTGCCAAACTGAAAGTTTGGCAGTATCTGACGGTTGACAGTCCGGTCACAAACTTTCAGTTTGTGACTCCTTCAGACATGGCAAATTCATATTTGGAAATCGCATGGACACTCAAAATCCGGAACCGGCATATCAGTAATCATTTAGTTATTTTAAAATATTTATAATAATTTGACAGAAGGAAGGAAAACACATGGCAGACGTATATCAGAAACTGGCAAAGCATCTGGACAATCTTCCCGCAGGATTTCCGCCCACGGAAAGCGGAGTGGAACTGAGGATACTCAAACGGCTTTTCACTCCTGAAGAAGCGGAAATCGCATCCGGACTGATGATGATGCCGGAACCGGCCGGGGCAATTGCCGCGCGGCTGGGCAAAGAGGAAAAGGAACTGGCTCCCATGCTGGAAAGCATGTCCAGAAAAGGACTGATTTTCCGGCATACCAAAGACGGCGTGACCACTTACATGGCAGCCCAGTTTGTGGTGGGCATCTGGGAATATCATCTCAATGATCTGGACAAAGATCTGATCCGGGATGTGAACGAATATCTGCCCATTCTCATGAAAGAACGGGTGCTGAAACAGAAAACCAAGCAACTGCGGGTGGTTCCGGTTTCCAAAAGCCTGAAAGCGGAAATGAACATCATGCCTTATGATGTGGCTGAGGAAATCATCAGAAAACAGAAAAAAATTCTGGTCGCTCCCTGCATCTGCCGCAGGGAACATGAAATGGTGGGCAAAGGCTGCGGCAAACCCATGGAAACCTGTCTGGTTTTCGGAACAGGTGCGCAGTTTTATCAGGAAAACGGGCTGGGACGTTATATTTCACAGGATGAAGCATTGGAAGTGCTGAAAAACGGGCTGGAAGCCGGTCTGGTGCTGCAGCCCGGAAACGCGCAGAAACCCGCGAATATCTGCCTGTGCTGCGGATGCTGCTGTCAGGTGCTGAAAAACCTGAAAAAGTTTGACAGCCCGGCAAAAGCCATCAATTCCAATTATTATGCAGTGGTGGATGCTGAAAACTGCACCGCGTGCGAAACCTGTGTGGATCGGTGTCAGATGGATGCCATTACAGTGGAAGATGTGGCAAAAGTCAATGCAGATCGGTGCATCGGGTGCGGTCTGTGCGTAACCCACTGCCCGACTGATGCCATTTCCCTGCATCAGAAACAAACACAGGAACAGTACATTCCGCCCAAAAATCTGTTTGAAACCTATATGACCATGGCACAGGAAAGAGGACTGATTTAATGACTGGCCTGATTCCCATTCTGCTTCTGCTGTATGTGCTGCTTTCCATTGCTTTCACGTATATGGTTCACCGTCTGCCCCGCAGACCGGTGTGTGAAAAACCGGACTGGGGCACAGTCACGGACACAAAAATTCCCTCGGTGGATGGCGGATTTCTGGAAGTATGGCGCATTGAACCGGACGGGCCATCCAAAGGAATTGTGGTGCTGGCACACGGCTGGGGCAGAAACCGGGATCGCATGATCAACCGTGCCAGACTCTTCGGTCAGTGGGGATACACCACTGTGATTCACAGCGCAAGGGATCACGGAAAATCATCTCCCTTCCGCATGATGAGCGGTCTCCGCTTTGGTGAAGACGCGGAAAGCGTTCTGCTCTGGGTCGGAGAACCGGTTATTCTGTACGGACATTCCGCAGGCGCCGCAGGTGCGATTATAGCGGCTTTCCATCAGCCCCATCTGGTGAAACTGCTTTTTCTGGAAGGCTCTTACGCGGATATCAAACCCTCGCTGGTCAGTCTGTACAAATCCTTCAACCGATATTTTGGCATGATTTTCGGACCAGCGATTGTGTTCTGGCTCGACAAGGTGCTGTACCCCAAAGAGATGACTGCCCTGAGTCCCGGAAATCTTGCGCCGTGCATTCATGTTCCGGTCATGCTGATTCACGGGGAAAAGGATGAGACCTTTCCCCCGGAGTTTGCCCAAAAACTGGCGCAGCGATTTCCGGGCAAAGGAGCGGACATCTGGATTGCCAAAGGCGCTGGCCACAGTGACAGTTCCTTTCAGCCCGGATATGCGGAAGCAGTTCATGCGTTTTTGGAAAAGCACAAATTTTCTCAGCCCGGAGATTCAAAGCCTTTGACGGAGACAATTCTTAACCGAAAAGAACGCAAAATTTTAACAGAGATTCCGACTTGACAGAAAAACCGGATTTTTTGGAAAAATCCGGTTTTTGCAGATTACAGATTCAACTTGGCAGAAAAACCGGATTTTTTGGAAAAATCCGGTTTTTTTTGCAGCTTGTGCCAGTGCAGCGGATTATAAACAAACCGGAAGTCTGTTTTACGCAGACAGGGAGAAAACAATGCAATACGAAACTATCCTGTACGAAACAGTGGAAAAAGGCATCGGCCTGCTGACCCTGAACCGTGCCAAAGCCTATAATGCAGTCAGTTTTCAGATGATGGAGGAACTGGAGCATTTCTGGCGGGAACGTCTCTATGATTTGGACACCGTGGTAATTCTTCTCCGGGGCAGCGGCGAAAAGGGATTCTGCGCGGGCTTGGACATGAAGGATACCGCAAAATTTGCGCCGGAAATGAGTGTGCCGGAATTTTACCGTTTTCAGGCACGGCTTGCACGTCTCAATCTTGCCATGCGCCGCGCACCTCAGCCCATCATCTGCATGATTCACGGCGCGGCTGCGGGGCAGGGATTCAGTTTTGCCCTGTCCTCGGATATCCGCATCATCAGCCCGGATGCCCGGTTTTCCGCAGCTTATATCAATATCGGACTGGGCGGCGCGGATATGTCCTGCAGTTATTTTCTGCCCCGCATGATTGGCGCGGGCAGGGCATATGAATTCATGTACACCGGAGATTTCATGACAGCGGAAGAAGCCGTGAATCTGGGACTGGTCACCCGAATCACACCGAGGGAAAAACTCATGGAAACGGCTATGGAATATGCGCGCAAACTCCTGTCCAAAAACCATATGGGCCTGCGCCTGACCAAAGAGGCAGTGAACATGAACATTGACGCGGGCGGATTGGAGCAGGCACTCAATATAGAAGACCGGAATCAGACCCTGCTCGCGGTTGGGCAGTATGTGAAAAAAATATAAGGGGAATCTATGGCTGAAAAATTTGTGAGTATGCGGAACCTGAAATTTCTGCTTTACGAGGTTTTTGATGCACAATCCCTGACCCGTGCGCGGTATTTCAGTCAGCATACTCGAAAAACCTTTGACATGGTGCTGGACGCGGCTCTGAAACTTTCCCGGAATCTGCTGCATCCCCTGTTTGAGGAAATGGATCGGAAACCGCCTGCATTTTCCCAAGGACAGGTAAAGGTTCATCCGGCTGTGTCCAAAATCATGAAAGAATTTGGTCAGGGCGGATGGATATCTGCCACATTTCCGGAAGAATCCCGCGGGGAGCAGATGCCGTTTCTGCTTTCAAACGCGTGCTATGCAATGTTTTTTGCCGCCAATTATTCCGCTTCTGTGTATCCGGGACTGACAGCAGGCGCGGCCCGGCTGATTGCTTCCTTTGGTGATGAAAATCTGAAAAAAACCTATCTGGAAAAACTCCTGTCCGGAACATGGCAGGGAACTATGGCTTTGACCGAACCCCAGGCCGGAAGTTCTCTGGGAGATATTATCACAACTGCGGTTCCCACGGACAAAGGGCATTATCTTATCAGCGGCCGCAAGATATTTATTTCAGCCGGAGATCACGATGGAGTGGAAAATATTGTCCATCTCATGCTGGCACGAATTGAAGGCGCGCCTGCGGGAGCAAAGGGCATCTCCCTGTTTGCGGTTCCCAAAAAACGGCCGGATGAAAAACACGGACTGATTGCCAATGACATCACGGTTTCCCAGATTTTCCACAAAATGGGATACCGGGGCGCGCCCATTACGGAACTCAGCATCGGAGATCACGGGGACTGCCACGGCTGGCTGCTGGGACAGGCGCATCACGGGCTGGGCTATATGTTCCAGATGATGAATGAGGAAAGAATCGGGGTGGGACTTGGCGCGGCCGCGATTGCCACTGCCGCATATTATGCCGCACTGGAATACTGCAAAGCCCGTACCCAGGGACGGGAAATCACTGCCAAAGATCCTTCTGCCCCGCAGATTCCCCTTATCTGCCATGCAGACATCCGGCGGATGCTGCTTTTTCAGAAAGCAGTGTCTGAAGGTTCTCTTTCGCTGCTGATGCAGTGTTCCCTTTATGAAGACAGGAAAAAAACGGTTCCTGCCGAAGAACGGGAGCGGTATGAACTCCTGCTGGACATCCTCACACCTGTGGCTAAAACCTATCCCTCGGAAATGGGCATTCTTTCTGTCAGTCAGAGCATACAGTGTTTTGGCGGCTACGGATACTGTGAGGATTTTCCGGTGGAGCAGCATTTCCGGGATATGCGGATTCATCCCATCCATGAAGGTACGACCGGCATTCAGGCAATGGATCTGCTGGGCAGGAAAGTCACCATGAAAAAAGGAGCGGCTTTCCGTGCCGTGAGTGATGAAATCCAGGACTGCATCCGCGCAGCCCGTGCATATCCTGATCTTTCCTCTTTTGCAGACCGTATGGAAAAAGCATTGGGAGAACTGGAGGATATTACGGCTCATCTCTTGGGAACTGCACAGAAAAAAGGGACAGATGTGTTTCTGGCTGATGCCGCACTGTATCTGGAATTTTTTGGCATTGTCATCATTGGCTGGCAGTGGCTGCTGCAGGCTGCTGCCGTGCAGAAAGCCATGAAACAGCCTCTTTCCGCGGGAGAATCTGATTTCTTCGCGGGAAAAATGTTCACTGCCCGGTATTTTTTCGCGTATGAACTGCCCAAAACAGCGGGGCTTGCGCACCGGCTCCGCGAAGACGATCCCCTGACACTGGAAATGAATCCGGCTTTTTTTCAATGAACCGGGATAACTGATGTTACGCCATTGATTTTTTGTTGCTATTTTTTTTATTAACTGATGTTACGCCTCCTCGTCATACCGACGAAAGTCGGTATCCAGAATCGTTTGAAATTACTGGATTCCGGCTTTCGCCGGAATGACGGAGGATACAGTAACCTGCCGAATTTTAAAAATTCAGCGTAACATCAGCTGGATAAATACGGGGTTATCATACAGAATCGCCATTATTTTTTTATACCGATTCTCCATTGAAAAGATAAGTAAGGTTCCATAAATCTTCGGGTATAAACTTTTCAGGACTGTTTTTATGCAGCAGATACAAGCTGGAATCTTATGCTATTTTTATACCTGAAAATTTATGGTTGCCTACTTACTTACAGGCAGACAAAAAGAAGTTTTCGTGCATTCAAAAAACCGGATTTTTTTGAAAAATCCGGTTTTTCCGAAAAATTGGCATAAGAACGGTTTTTTAAAAAAAACAAATCTGAAAATCCCCCTTTAAAAAAGGGGGATGTGAAATGTCTTTTCTTAACTCAACGGCAGTAACGCAGAGAGTGTGAAGGGGAGATGAGAGAGAAATTTACTGCGCAGGCGGGAAAGGCAGGCTCCCGGGTTGGGGCATTCCGCGTTCCGCTTTTTCCTCTGGCTGTGGTTTCTCAAAAAACTCTTCCATATCCGTAATCAGCCGTTCAGCCTTCCATTTGGGAATGAGATACGTCCACGCACTGATTTTTCTGTTCAGTTCCGCAGCATCCGCAGCCAGTTTCGCTGGATCAGGTTTTTCCTCTGCTTTTGCCTCCGGAGTTTTGTCTTCAGGCGACTTTTTCCCATCCGTTACAGTGGCATCGTTGGCCTTGTCTGCAACCGCATCTTTGGGATCATTTTTCTCTTCTGCTTTGTCAGACACGGCAGCAGCGGGTTTGTCTCCTGTCTCTGCTGCCCTGCTTTCCGCTTCAGCCGGAGCCGATTCTTCTGCTTTTTCCTCCCCAGATTTTTCCGGTTCCGGAGGTGGAACATAGGCAGCATTCACCCGGACATAATACTTTTCCGCATCCTGTTTGGAAGCCTTGCCGGGAAAGGCTGTGTATTCGGTTCCGTCAAACAGGCGGAAGGTCAGATTCATGCCGTCTGTTCCGGTATCTTCGGTTTTTTCTGCGGGATCAGCCACATCCTCAATGCTAAATCCGGCCAGTGCGCCTACAACATTGTTCAGTCTCGCGGGAATCAGTTTTTTGTCTGCCGGTGCATTCACCAGTTCCGGATCTTTGCCCTTTTCCGGACGCAGGAGCGTGTAAACCACATTCCCGGTTTTGCTGTCTGTGCACACCACTTCCCGCACATCCTCGGCTTTCACATCCAGCAGAGCCGTCTGTATCCATTCTGATGGCTTTTTGTCCATGTAATTGTAATCTTTGTCCACCAGATACACGGTCTTGCCGCCCGCGGTCATCATGTAGTGCCCCCCGAATCCGGATGAAGCTTCTCTGGGTTTTCCGATGATCACATCGGCCAGCACGTTGTTTTCCCTGTCCTTCAGTGTAAGTCGTGTGCCTTTGCTGTCCGGAGGAATCTCCGCTTCCTCCGGACTGTGCAGGGCCAGACGGGCACGGGTGTCATCGGTTGCCTCAAAAGTTCTGCCCACCTTTGACTCTTTGAGTTTTTTTGCAAATTCCGCAATCTTGCCAAAATCAGCAGGATAGCCGAAACGGTTTTTCACCTGCCAGACAGATTCCCCTTTTTCCAGAATCACCTCATTTTCCGCATCCCTGAAGGAAATGGAAGCAATGTCATTGACAGGAAGTTCCGAAAGAAATTTATCGTCTTCCCCAGCCTGTTTTGTGACGGACTTCTTTTCCGAAGTGCTGACCATCCAGGTTGCGATCCCCAGCACTGCACACAGGGCCAACAGGATGACAAACGTTTTGGATTTCATTTTGTTTCACCTCCGCCTGCACTTTTCTTACGCCGATACAGAGCATACATTCCGCCGCCAAAGGCCACAGCAAAGACCATCAGGAAGATATTGATGAATTTAAGCACAGTGCCCAAAGATTCAATTTCTGCGCGCAGATTCCGGCGCACTTCCTTGAGTTCCTTGTTAATCCGGATTTTTTCCTCCTGGAATTTCCGTATTTCCTTTTCCTGTTCCGGACTCATGATCAGTTTCTGGGACGCATCCTTCTGTGTTTCCAACTGCCGGAGTTTCTGATTGGTTTCTTCCACTTTGCGCATCAGTTCCTGCTCTCTGGCCAGCCAGCGCACCTGTGCTTTTTTCTCCAGATCCTGAACTGTGGTGAAAGGCCGTTCAAACCTGCCTCTGGACCGGATGCTGATCAGTGCATCACTGCCGGTAAGCATTTCACCGGCATTCAGGAGAAAATTCAGGTTGTCATTGAACATGCGGGAAATTTTGAATCCCAGAAAGTTCTGATTGCTCACATAGTAATCGTCAAACAGCAGGTCTGCATCAGCCACCACAATGATGGTGGCGTTTTTCTCCCCCTCGGCCAGATGTTTGGCATCAGCCGCGTCTTTGTCCGGTGCAAGGTCTTCTCCCTCTTTTGCCTGATCTGCGTTGGGTTTGCCGCCGGGAAATGCGGTTTTGAATTTTCCCTGTATCCGTGCCACCAGATCGTATTTCTCCACACTGGCTTTGAAATCCCGGCGCAGCATCTGACCTCCGCCAAAACGGGCTTTGAATGCCTCGGTCAGAGCGGAATTGGTGCTGGACTGCACCAAAGGCGTGTATTCATAGGTGGTGTCGGATTTTTTCTGTATGGCTCCTGCCACCGGAAACAGCATTCCCTCCAACTGTCCTGTGACAATTTCCCCTGTGTTGAAGGCTCCGGACTGGACCGAAAGCCACATGGGATTTTCCTCCACCTGATTGTTCTGGGTGCGAAGCCGGGTGGGATAGTCAAAATCCGCAACCACCTTTCCCATGTCCATTTCAATGCCCCACGCGTCAAAAAGTTTTTTCACATCTGACACATTCATGGGCGGACGTCCGGGCTGTGCATCTGTGTCAGATATGCACATGGGATCGGCAAAAACTATCAGATTTCCGCCTTTGAGCACATACTGATCAATGGCATATTCAAGCCCCTCATCCAATTCTTTGGGATGAATCAGAAGCAGCAGATCCGTATCAGCGTCAATCTCTTTTTCCGAGGGACTGATCTGGTTCACATCATAGGATTTTTTCATTTCCTCCACAAAAAGCCAGGGCTGCATTCCCTGCTGGGGCTGCTGCATGAAACCTGCGGGCGCCTGTCCGAAAACCGGCAGGGAACTGATGATGCTGATCTTTTTCTTTTTGGAAGACTGCACCCGTGAAATAATCCGGGTGACATCATATTCCAACTGCTCCTCGCGTGTGGGATCCAGCATGGGAATGGCCTCTTCCTGATCCCCGGCCAAAGCCACCAGACCAAAATACACTTTGTCACCGGTGGGCAGATTAGCGCCTTCCATGCCGTATTTGTCTGCCCATTCCTCTTCCTCGGAATCCGGTTTGGGATTGTAAACCTCCACCCTCACTTTGCCTTTTCCGTAATTTTCATACTCTTTGAGAAAATCAAGCATACGGTTGGCATAGTTTTTGATATGAACCGGGATGTTTTCCGCATCCTGACTGTAATACACCTTGATGGTCACATCCTGTTTCAGATCCGAGAGAATCTGTTTTGAGCCTTTGGACAGGGAATACAGATTGTCCTCTGTGGCATCCCAGCGGAGATTCACCCCCGCAAACAGGACATTGACCATAACCAGAATCACAAGCACCAGAAGCAGACCGCCCGCGGAAAAAAGCGGTTTTCCCCCCAAAGACAGCGTGCTTTCGGTATCTGTCTTTTTATCATTTGCTTCAGAATCTTTTGGTTTTATTTCCATTCCATATCCTCCATAAATCAGTGTTCAGTTATCAGTTACCAGTTGTCAGTTACCAGTTACCAATTTCTGTTTACTGACAACTGTTCACTGTTTACTGATAACTGTTCACTGTTCACTGTTCACTGTTCACTGAAATTCAGGTTCTCCGGTTTTGAATCACCATGCTGTTGGCGAACAGCATAAAAAATATCACAGAAAAAAAGTAAATCAGATCCCGCAAATCAATGACACCCCTCTGCAGAGAGACAAAATGGGAAAGAAAACTCAGGTTGGAGACAATATTTACCAGCCAGCGGGGCGCCCATCCGGACAGCACATCCGTGACCGGCGGAAAACCTGCCAGAATGAAAAACAGGCAGATGACAACAGCCACAATAAAACTGACAACCTGGCTTCGGGTCAAAGAGGAGGTCATGCTGCCCACACTCAGAAAAGCTCCGGCCATGAGAAAACTGCCCACATATCCGCAGAAAATGGCACCCATATCCGGATATCCCAGATACATGACTGTGAGAATCATGGGAAAGGTCAGAAACAGAGCCACACCGACAAAGGCCCAGGCCGCCAGAAATTTTCCCACAATGGCTTCCGTCACGGTCACGGGAAAGGTCAGGATCAGTTCAATGGTTCCCATCCTGCGCTCCTCTGCCCACAGACGCATGGCAACTGCGGGAATGAGAAACAGGTAAATCCAGGGATGCCATTCAAAAAATGCCCGGAGATCTGCCTGACCTGCCTCAAAAAATTTGCTGATGTTGAAGGTGAAAAAACCCATCAGCAGCAGAAAAATGGCGATAAAGACATAGGCCACAGGGGAACCGAAGTATCCGGTGATTTCCCTTTTGAATATAGCTTTGATATTGTTGAAAAATGTTTTACTGTTCATACCTCACCTGTCAGGGGTTTTCTTATGAAAAGAAATTTCGGAGATTCATGATATAAAAAATTTATCATGATATAAAAAATTTATACAGATCCGGCTGTTGTGATGGTTCGGAAAACCTCATCGAGCCGTCCCTGTTCCACAAAAAGGGATTTGACCGTAAAACGGTCTGCGGACAAAGCTGCCATAATACGGTCAGCAATGAGGGTATCCGGTGAAACGGGGAAAATGCGGACATTGAGGGTGTTGTCCGCATGATCAAGAATCTTTGTGTCCCTTACGCCTTCCACACTGCGGATGCAGGAAAGAAAACGTTCCGGATCTGTCTGCTCAAGGGTGAGGGAAACCGCACCGTGAAGCGCGGAACGGGTTTTGAGCCCAGAGGGTGTGTCATTGGCCACAATTCTTCCGTCTGCAATGATAATGGCTCTGGTGCAGACCGCATCCACCTCATCCAGAATATGGGTGGACAGGACAATGGCCTTTTCCGCACTCATGTTCCGGATCATGAGGCGCACCTCGTGTTTCTGGTTGGGATCCAGACCGTCAGTGGGTTCATCCAGAATCAGATATTCCGGATCATGAATGATGCTCTGGGCAAAACAGACTCTCTGCTTGAAGCCTTTGGACAGCGTGCTGACGGTCTGAAATTTCACTTCCCTGAGAAAGCACTTTTCAATGACCGCTTCCACCTTCTTTTTCCGATCTGCACCGAAAAACCCCCGTATTTCCGCGCAGAAATCCAGATATCCGTAAACCGTCATATCCGGATACACGGGAGCGTTTTCCGGCAGGTATCCGATCTTTTGCCGTGCAGCAATGGGTTCTTCGCCAATGTCATGCCCGCCGATGACCGCTGTTCCGGAAGATGGCGGGATAAAACCCGTAATCATCCGCATGCTGGTGGATTTTCCTGCACCGTTGGGTCCCAGAAAACCGAGGATATCTCCTTTTTGCACCGTAAAGGAGACATCATCCACGGCCCTTTTGGCCCCGAAGTATTTCGTGAGATTCCTGACCTCAATCATTGTGAATCCAATCCCTCCTTATCATTGAGAATGTATCAGATTTATCCGGGCGGATATATCTGCAGCAGTAAAAAAAACAATTTAAAAATGATTACGGTTTCCATTTTGTCAAGGGCAAGAGAGGGCCGGATGCGTATCTGCTGATACCGG
>CAZDIU010000100.1:0-15635 GCA_964505535.1 uncultured Desulfobacterales bacterium
TGGCCTCTCTCTGATTTCAAGATCAATGGCATAGCCTGGCACAATCCGATTGTGATAGGCTTGAATATACTTTTGCTACTTGGCTCCTACTCGCTTTGGTTGCGACAAAGGAAAAGAAATACGATTCACAGGGTGGCGGATTAGTCGGTATTAAATGATCTGTTTTGATTTCTCCAACATCGCCTTTCACGCGGGCGGAAACTCCGCTGCGCTCCGTTTCCGCCGGTGAAGGCAGCGTTGCCGAGGGCGCTTCGCTCCCTCGGCAACGGGGCGGCGGATTTCATCCGCTGGATGCTCGGCGCGAAGCGCCTCACAACCAGCGGATGCAGCGTACCCGGTCTGCGTCAAACTCCGTTTGCCGCATCCCTCGCAGCCCCGTTATGTTTTTAGTTTAAATGAAGTCTGTTATATAAAAATTTTTCAAAAAGATGTGTGAAAAGATAACAAGTGCCCTGATTGTCATGATAGGATACCTGGAAGGAAAAATACTGGCAAAGGATGAAGAACGGATTCTTCTGCTGGTCAGCCATGTGGGCTATGAGGTGCTGGTTCCCGCGTTCGTGCTGGATACCATAAAGGAAAAAAATCCGGGGGATGCACTTTCCCTTTATATTTATTACCAGCAGACCGAACGGCAGCCCAAACCCGTGCTCATCGGGTTCAACTCGGAAAATGAAAAAGAGTTTTTCCAGCATTTCATATCGGTGGAGGCCATTGGCGCGCTCAAGGCTGTCAAGGCGCTTTCCATGCCGGTGGGCGAGATCGCAGCCGCGATTGAGGCAAAGGATGTGAACACCCTGAAGAATCTCAGGGGAATCGGAGCCAGAACAGCGCAGAAGATCATCGCCACTCTGGGCGGGAAAATGGAAAAATTCGCTTTGGTGCAGGACAAAAAACGGAAACCTCCCCTGGTGGCAAACCGGATCACGGAAAAAGTCCTTGAAGTGCTGACAGAGCAGCTTGGGCATAAGGTTCCCGAAGCCAGAGAGATGATTGCCGAGGCGATGGAACGCAACAGCAGCATTTCCAGCCCGGAAGAACTGTTTGATGAAATCTACAGGCGCGAAAAAACGGAAAACTGAAACCATCCTGTGAAAGCATGAATTATCCCGTTCCCAGACAGATGCACCGCACAGAAGAAATTGTCCGGCGCAGCCGCTTCATTGCAACGGCCGCGCATGCAGATTCACCGGACAGAGCCAAAGACTTTATTGCCGGGATCAAAAAGGAATTTCCGGATGCCACCCACAACTGCTGGGCCTTTGCCGCGGGGCCGCCCGGAAACACTGCCCAAATCGGCATGAGTGATGACGGAGAACCCCACGGCACGGCCGGACGCCCCATGCTGAATGTGCTGCTCAATTCCGGTGTGGGAGAAACTGCTGTGGTGGTGACACGTTATTTCGGCGGAGTGAAACTGGGAACAGGCGGACTGGTTCGGGCCTATTCCGCAGCAGTGAAAAAAGTGCTGGAGGAAATGCCTGTCACGGAAAAGGTGATCCGCGCGGGAATTGAAATCATAGCAGCTTATCCCCATCATGAAAACATCCGCCGCGCAGTCAGTTCCTTTGACGGATATATTGTGGATGAGGTTTTCGGCGCGGATGTTTCCATGCACATTGAACTGCCCGCAGATCGCATGGAAAACCTGATCTCCTGCCTGACTGATCTGAGCAAAGGGGAGATACTGATTGAGAAAAAATGAGGTTCTTCAAAGACTTTTGCGGAAAATTTTTCCGGATTCCGGCGCAGACCGGAATCCGGTATTTCCACAAAAACATTGAAGAACCCAAAATGAGGTGCACATGTTTTCTGCAAAGGAAATACTGGATATAGCCATACGGATTGAAAAAAACGGTGAGGCGGTTTACCGGGATGCCATGAAAAAAGTGTCCGATCCTGATTTTGTTTCCCTGCTGGAATGGATGGCAGAGGAAGAGGCACAGCATGCGCAGTGCTTTTCCGATCTGAAACAGGAATGCGAAACTTCCTCCCGCAATCCCTTTGCCGAGGAAATGGTGATGCAGTCCTTTCAGGAGATTATGGGAGCACGGAATTTTTCCCTCAGGGAGGCAGATTTCTCCGCAGTGAAGAATGCAGATGAACTGGTGGGAATTTTCATTGAATTTGAGGAAGACACCCTGATTTTTTATGAAATGCTGCAGTCTTTTGTTGAAGACAAAAATGTGCTCGCACAGCTCAGCCAGATTATGTCAGAAGAAAAACAGCATATTGAAAAATTGAAATCCGTGGTGTGAAGCACCTCCGGCATTTGTATGCAGTTTATTGACAGAATTGATATTTTGTAATATAAAACTCCCAGTATCTTCCGGGACAGAAAAACTGCCCGGATATCTTTCCCCTTTCTGTCACAAAAGAGAATTATGAAAAAATATTTTCTGGTCAATCTTCTGCATCCTTCCTTTTCTGTCTGTTCCGGTCAAAGCGGATCTCTTTGTGAAAAAGCCAAATACCAAGATGTTGTTTATCTGAAATCAAAAGATATTTCAGACAAACCGGATTTTTGGGAAAAATCCGGTTTTTTGCATAACGGAAAATTTTCGGCTGAACATGTAACCTGTCTCACAAAGCATGAGGTGAAAAATGCCTGATAAAATTATTAAAATGGTTGTCATTCCCCTGGACGGCTCCGGCAGATCCCTGCAGGCCATTGATTATCTGGATATGATTTTCGGCCCCGGACACAGAATCCAGATTGCCCTGCTTTACATCATGCCGTCCCTGCCACCCTTTCTGGTGGAAAACCGGATGCGAGATGTGGAAATTGCAAAGGAATTCAAGGCAGTGAAAGAGGAAAACGCTCGTGTGGCAGATGAAGTGCTGGAAAGAGGAAAAGAAATCCTGCTGGAAAAAGGCTATCCTGAAGAAAATATCCGGCAAATCCGGCAGGGAGAGCAACTGGGCACAGCCTATGACATTTGCAAATGGGCAGAAAAAGAGCGGGTGGATGCGATTCTGCTTCGCAGCCGGGGATTGACAAAGCTGGAGGGATTTTTTATGGGGCAGGTGACCATCAAACTGCTGGAAGGCTGTCATATCTGTCCCATCTGGGTGATGAGGGGTGAGGCAAAGAATGATGCCGTGCTGATTCCTGTGGACAGTTCTGAAACCTGTTTCACGGCAGCGGATCATGCCGGTTTTATGCTCCGCGGAACAGATCGGAAGATAACCCTGTTTCACAGCAAACAGGCCCTGGACAGCTTTGTGCCCAAATCTCTGCTGGCCAGCATTCCCAGGCTTCGGGACAGATGGTCAAAAGAGGCCGGAGAAAAAATCGATCCCTATATGAAAAAAGTGCGCGAAATACTTGCAGGAGCCGGAATTTCAGAAAAAGATATTACAGAAAAGATTATAGAGGGCGGCAGCAGGGCGGACAAAGACATTCTGAAGGAAGCCCGGGAAGGCGGATACGGAACCATTGTTTTCGGTCGCCGGAAAGCTGCGTGCGACAGGGATTTTGCCGTGGGAGACACTGCCATACGGGTTCTGGAAAACAGTTCAGACACAACGATCTGGATTGTATAGAGGGGAAAGTGCAATGCTGGTTTATTTCAATGGCAGAATCAGAGAAAAAGATGAGGTGGGCATCTCGCCGGATGATCGGGGCTTTGTCTTCGGTGACGGAGTCTATGAGGTGATATTGGCATACAGCGGCAGGCTGTTCAAGGCCCAGGCACATTTCAGCCGCCTGCACCGGAGTCTGCGGGAACTGCGCATCAGGGAACCGGAGTTGGCAGTGCTTCGGAATGTTTCGGAAAAACTGCTCCATGAAAACGGTCTGGATCAGGGGCAGGCCACGGTGTATCTTCAGATTACACGGGGATCGGCCCCCCGCAAACACCCTTTTCCGCCCGATGAAATTTGTCCCACAGTGTACATATCTGTTCAGCCCTTTGATCCGCCGGAAAAGGAGTGGGCAGAAGGGGTAAAAGTCATTCTGGTGCCGGATATCCGCTGGCTGCGCTGTGATATTAAAACCACCGGTCTTCTCCCCAATGTGCTGGCCTCTCAGCAGGCAAAGGAAAAAGGGGCCAAAGACGCTGTTTTTGTCCGGGACGGAGCAGTCACCGAAGGAGCGCACACCAGTTTCTGCGCGGTGTTTGACGGCACACTCGTGACCTGTCCGGAAAGTCACTCTATTCTTCCGGGCATAACCCGGCACACAGTTCTGGAACTGTGCCGGGATATGAATATTCCTGTGTCACTTTATCCGATTCAGGAAAACAGACTCGCGGATGCACAGGAATGCATGCTGCTGGGAACAACCACCGAGGTCATGCCTGTAATCCGCATCGGTGAGCATATTGTGGGAGACGGAAAACCGGGCCCCATTACGCGCAGACTGCAGCAGTCTCTCCGGGAAATGATCCGCGGGGGATGAAAAACTTCAGGGGAAAGGCGGAAAGAATGGAAGAATGGTATTATGCACAGGATGGAAAGCAGATCGGGCCGGTCACCCGCAATGAGATACAGCAACTGATTTATGCAAAGCGGATCACTGTCAAAACCCTTGTCTGGAAAGAAGGCATGGCAGACTGGCAGGAACTGGGAAGTCTGGCTGCCGACAAACCGGAAAAAGAAGCAAAAACCGTGGATGCAGAGTATGTTCCTGTTGAAGACACTGCAGATGCGGAACCGGGGGAAATGATTCTGAAGCGCAAGGGGGAAGAAGACAGCGGGTCTTTTCCGCAGACTGTCTGCTCCCGATGCGGCAGAACATTTTCCGAACACGAAATGATCCGGCATCAGGAAAGCAGTGTCTGCCCAGCCTGCAATTCCATGCTGATGGAAAAACGCGAAGGGGAGGAACCGGTTCCTGCCCAAGTTGAATACGGCGGATTCTGGATTCGCCTGCTGGCCAAAATCATTGACGGCGTTGCTGTTGGCATTCTTCAGGCAATTGTTTCCATTCCCCTCGGGCTGGTGATTGGGCTTTCAGGTTCAGCGGATTCATCCGGAGGAGAAGGCATACTCTTTCTCATTTCACTGATTCTGCCCATTGTTTATACCACATGGTTTCTGGGAACTTATGCTGCCACGCCCGGGAAGATGGCCTGCAAACTCAGGGTTGTATCTGCTTACGGGGAACAGATTTCCTATGCCCGCGCATTTGGACGGACAATGGCGGAATGGCTCAGCAGTCTTATCCTGTGCCTCGGTTATCTCATGGCAGCCTTTGATGAGGAAAAACGCACCCTGCACGACAGAATCTGCAATACCCGTGTGATCCGGATACTACATCCCTGACTGTCTGCTGTTTCTGATCCCAAGCTTCTTTATTTTGTACCGCAGCACCCGCTCACTCAGTCCCAGGGAATCTGCTGCCCGTGTCTGAATCCATTCATGCTTTTCCAAAGCAGAAACAATCAGTTCCCGCTCCAAAGCTTCCAGCCTTTGGGACAGGGTTCCCTGCTGACTGACCTGCTGAAAACGGATTTCCGGGGGAAGATCAGCAACCCGGATAAGGCTGCCCCGTGTCAGGGTCACCGTGCGCTGGATAATGTGCTCCAGTTCCCTGACATTGCCGGGGAAACTGTATTTCAGCAGAATGGACAGTGCATCCGGATCAAACTGCACAGGCCGCAGACTGTAACGGGCAAGAAAAAAATCCACCAGAGCGGGAATATCCTCCTTGCGCTCCCGCAGGGGAGGAATTTCAATGTCAAACACATTCAAACGGTAAAACAGATCCTCCCGGAACCTGCCTTCCGCTGCCAATGCTTTGAGATCCCGGTTGGTCGCGGCCACAACCCGGACATCCGGACAGATCTCTTTTTCACCACCCACACGGCAGATGCGTTTTTCCTGCAGAGCGCGCAGGAGTTTGGGCTGCAGACTCAGGGGCATTTCCCCGATTTCATCCAAAAACAGGGTTCCTTTGTCCGCCAGTTCAAACCGTCCCCGCCGGATTCCGGAAGCACCGGTGAACGCTCCTTTTTCATGACCGAACAGTTCGGATTCAAAGAGATTTTCAGGGATCGCGCCGCAGTTGACTTCGGTGAACGGGCCGTCACTGACCGTGCTCATCAGATGCACCAGACGGGCAATGAGTTCCTTGCCGGTTCCGGTCTCGCCCCGGATCAATACGGTCCAGGGTGTCGGTGCGACCCGGCGCACCAGAGACAGGAGGTTTTTCATGGCAGGCCCCTGTCCCGCAATTTTCAGGGGAAGTTCTTTCTGATTCAGGGTTTCTGCCACTTCCGCGGCTTCCTCCTCGATCAGGATGCGCTGTTCAATACGCTGAATCTTGTCCAGCAGATGCAGGAGATCCACGGGTTTTTCCAGAAAATCCTCAGCCCCCAGTTTCATTGTTTCCACAGCCGTGCTGACCGTGCCATAGGCTGTAATCATGATGGCATGTATGAGGGGATTGATTTTTTTCATCCGGGCAAGAACCTCATCTCCGTTCATGTCCGGCATACGGTGATCCAGAAGAAGCAGTTGAAAGGGATGTTCTGAAAACAGGCGCAGAGCTTCCTGACCGTCAGCGGCAGTATGCACAGCATATCCCTTTTTCTGCAAAAACCCCCGCAGCAGATCCCGCTGCATTTTTTCATCATCGGCTATCAGAATGTTCATTGAACAGTTCCCCGCCTGTCATTTTCTGCCAGAGGAAGAAAAATTTTTATTTTCAGTATCCCGGATTCCGGCACTTCCAGTTCAATTCGTCCGCTGTGTGCGCGCACGATTTTGTCCACAATGGAAAGCCCCAGCCCGGTTCCCCTTGTTTTGGTGGTGAAACAGGGTTCCAGAATCTGGTCCGGATATTTGGGATCCAAAGAAAAGCCGCTGTTTTCCACGGACAGTGCCGCATACGGATCTTCCCTGTTCACAGTAATGCGGAGATAACCGCCATTGGGCTGTGCCTCAACCGCATTGCGTATCAGATTTTCCAGAATCTGCTCCAGCATCCGGGAATCCCCGGCAATTCTGATATTCTCCGGACAGTCAACATCTGCGGTTATGTTCTGTTCCGCGCATTTCTGCCGGTAAAGCCCCAGAATCCGCATGATAATCGGCTCAAAAAAAACAGATTCCCGCAGCGGAGCAGGCGGATCCGCATAGCGCCGAATATCAGACACAATGCCATTGGTGCGTGCGACCGCGTGAAGCATATCCGCGACAAGGATCCGGTATTCCTCAGGCAGTTCCTCAGCTTCTATCTGAATGCGCTGCAGTCCCATGCTGATGGCATTGAGGGGATTGCGGATTTCATGGGCAATCGAAGCTGCTGCCCGTCCCAGGGATGCATCCTCCCGCTCTTTTGCCATTTCACGCTCCACCTCCCGAATCCGGCCCAGATAAAGGATCTGGGATCGGTGAAACAGCCAGGAAAAAAACAGACCCGCAAGGGCCAGAAGCGCACTGAAGAAGAAAAATTCATTGCGCATCTGATTGTATCTGTCCAGAAAATGGCGGGTGTCCATACCCAGAACCAGCACCTCAGTGCCAAAGGGCATACGGGTTTCCGCAACCTGCATTCTCTGATATTCTTTGAGAAAAACGCGGGAAGTGTCCGGTGTTTCCGCAGCATTCTGATCTGGTGTTTCAAGACGCACATACTGTATGTCAGGCAGACCGGCCAGGGTTTCGAGAAGCCGCGGCAGTCCGATCTGTTCATGCAGGGTTTCAATATGGGCTGCGGCAAGCCCCACCATCACACATCCCTGATGTTCTGCGCCGGGCCATACCATCAGAAAAAGATGGACTGAAGGCAGATGATGAAGAATGCGGGGCTGAGACAGACAGGAAATGTCTTCCGATGCAAGCCATCCCTGAGGGCCTTCGGTGATTTCCCCTTTTTCCCGGATGATCCGGATTCCGGCCAGTCCGGATTCTGCTGCAAAAGCGGAAAGCTCTGAAGAGGAAAAGGCTTCAATCGTATCCAGATAATCCACAAACCGGGCGGTATTGCCAAGAAATATGCCGATAATCTTTTCCACTGTTTCCTGGGACAGAAGGGCGGAATGTGCATTGCGTTCAATCACAGTGGTCAGCATACGGGAATTTTCCAGGGAATGGGAAAGAAACACCTGCCGGAGCTGATGTTCCTGCCAGAAAAAATAAGCCAGCACAATTATGATCAGCAGACCAAAAAGAATCAGACTGCCCTTCCAGGCAGGCATAAGCCGGAACAAAGCCCTGTGCTGAGAAAAAATGCCGCGCATTTCTGTCATCTGTGTCCTGAACCGCCCCTTCCCTGTCCTCTTCCCCTGCCCAGACGGGAGCGCACACCGGTAGGATCATGTCTGTGCCCGTGGAATGAAGCGCCTGTTACGGTCACGGCCTGAAATCTTCCGGTTCCCTGTGCATAACTGCCCCATACCCGAACTGTTTTTCCAATACCAATGCAGCAGGGCATATTTTCCGGATCAAAGAGCACAGTTATCTGCTGTCCCTGTTGTGCGGAAGAATCTGTTATCTTCAGCGTCAGTTCTCCTTTTTCCGGATCAATGGTCTCAACAGTTCCCAGAACTGCTTCTTCGGCCCGGACAGCCGCGGCACAAAGCCATAAGAGACTTGTCAGAATGAAAAGCCAAGTCCGCATTGCATCACCTGCTGACGGTAATTTTCATTTTCATCGTCATTGTATCCGGTGCTGAATTCAGCAGAGGTATCCAAGGCAGATGCCGGTTTCACGGGAATAAAACAGACAAAAGCGGTCAGCATAAGACAGATGACATTTTTACAGACAGGATTCATCTTTTCCCTCTTTCCATTGCAGAAGTCTGAAAGATTTTCATACGGCAGCAGAAAAAAGGAGTCAACATGAAAACGGTAAGGAAGACTTTTTTTCCAACTCAGTATGAAATTGTGTCTTTGTGGCAAATCGGGTAGTACATGACCACGTTGAATTTTATAGAATCAGGTGTCGGGTTACGGCCTTTGGCCTAACCCGACCTACGAATTTAACTGTTTTGAATTCTGGATAAATGCAGGTCGGATTAGCGACAGCGTAATCCGACACGGTGATTTTGATAACACAAAAACTAAATTGGTCATGCAGTAGTGGGTAAAATCCTGTTTTTTTAACCGCAGAGCAACGCAGAGTTTGCTCAGAGTCACCCAGAGTTTTTTTCTGTGTGAAAGTCAGATTAAAAAAATCAGCCGGTTTGATCCAGTGTCGCAAATTGAACCATTCGGGGCTGTGCTGAAATTTTTCTGATTTTTCAGATAAAAAATGCACAAAGGACACAGGGAGTTGAAACCCCTGTATCCCTTATGTCAAAGAAATTCAGAGAGAAAAGTAAAATCTCTGTTAAGGTTGCAGTCTATTCTGCTGTTGCAGGGGTTCTGAAGGGGCAGGATGAATTTCCTTTGAACCCGCGGCCGTGTCCCTGTCCCCGCCAGAGCGGCAAACCTGTATCCGCATCCCGCAAAGCAACGGTTTCTTCGCCGATGGAAACACTTGCCGCTATTGTCCTTGCAGAACCGTCGCTGAGGGTGACATTGTATGCACTGACACTGATGGTGTCCCCCACAGCCGGGTAGTCAGCATCAAGCTGCTCCCAGTACCGGATCGGCCCAAGTCCGTAAACAGTCACTGTTTCTGTGCCAGTGTCAATCTGAACACCCTGTCCGTAATTCTGAATTTCAGACACAGTTCCGGTAACAGTCACAGCTTCTCCGTCAAAAATATTCACCGCAGCACAGGTTCCGTCTGCCAAAGCCGGACATCCGGGATTTGTGCCTGCATTGGTGCTGACATTCATGCGGTTTCCCATGCCCTGACCCAGGCCGCCTCTTGCAAAACTCTGTCCGTACATTCCCATACTCATGACCATTGTCAATGATGCAATCATCAAACCTTTCATGAATTTCATTTTGTATTCTCCTTTCTGTCAATGTGAATTGGATAAAAAAATTTGCATCACGCAAACCAAATGCGCTGAAGTGTCTGAAAAAAAACGGATTTTTTGGAAAAATCCGGTTTTTCCCGGCTCACACCCTCAGGGCATTTTCAGAAATCACCTTCTGCCTGTTCAGGCAGCAGAGACATCATTAAATAAACAAATCAGGAATTGATGCAGGTCCCGTTTTTTGATCCATTTCCTGTTCCGTCTTTGGGGCCTGAACCGCCGTTGCCAGTGCCGTCTCCGGGGCCGTGTCCGTTCCCTGCATACAGCAGGGTTTTGCTGTCCATATTCTTTCCCGTATCCCCGTTCTCACTCCAGGCCGGAAAAACTGTTACCGCACAAATGACTGCCGCACATCCGAGTGCAAACATAAATCTGCCCATTGTTTTCTCCTTCTGATTTTATCTGGTTGCAGTTTTGCAGCAGGATTATCCATCTGCCGCTTCACAATTCTGACCAGGATATATCAAGAACCGTGCCAGACTGTGCATATCTGCAATATCAGATAATTATCCTTTTCTGCCTGCGGCATGGCCTCGACAAACCCTGTTTAACTTCGACAATAATGTCGAAGTCTGCGGGTTTGCGCCTGCCTTTTACAGATACGGCGTAAACAGCCAGAAAAACGCATCCCGCACACGGACAGGCAAAGATCGCTTGTCCAAATCCTCCATGCGGATTTCACGGGATTTTTTCCTCTGTGTCTCAAAATGGGCATAGAGTTCCTCTGACACCCTGCGGGCATAGACTTCCAGAATCAGTTCAAAATTCAGACGCAGGCTCCGGGTGTCCAGATTTGCGGAACCGATATGGGCATAATGCCTGTCCACAATAAAGAGTTTGGTATGGACAAAGGGCGGAGGCTGGACCCAGACACGGACACCGAATTCCAGCAAATCCCGCAGCATGTTCATGGCAGCCCAGTGAACAAAGGGCAGATTGTTTTTTTCCGGCAGAATCACGTTTACCGATACGCCTCTGAGCGCGGCCGCCTGCAAAGCTGCCATCAGTTCCCGCGGAGGCAGAAAATAGGGCGTCATGATGGAAACGGTTTTTCGGGCTGAGGAAACCGCACAGACCAGCAGCATGGTCAGACGGTCAATCCGGACGTTGGGACCGGCCACAATGGCACGGCATATGCTGTTTCCCTCCCGGAAAGAGGGAATGGGTCCGGGTTTCAGATGTTCTTTGGTGCAGAAACGCCAGTCTTCCAGAAACACCTGCTCAATCTGGGTGACAATGGGGCCGGTGAGCCGGAAGTGCATATCTGTCACCCGTCCGGGATTGCTGCGGTTTTCCGCAAGATGACTGTCTCCGATGTTCATTCCGCCGATAAAACCGATCCGGCCGTCTGCGACCAGCAGTTTCCGGTGATTCCGGAGGTTGATGCGGAATGCGGGCGGAAAAATCCGGGGCGGAATAAATCGGGCAAAACAGATTCTCTTTTTTTTCAGCACCCGGCCAGCAAAGGGAAAGGAATACAGTTCCCCAATGCCGTCCAGGATGACGCGCACCGTGACCCCTCTTTTTTCTGCCCGTTCCAGCGCGTCCATCATGGCACGGCCTGTGGCATTGGTTTCAAAGATATAGGTGGTCAGATACACATATTTCTCCGCTTTCTCAATTGCCTCCATCATGGCCGGATAGACCTGCTCCCCGTTATGCAGCGGTTCAATCCGGTTTCCGCAGATCAGGGGACGCCGGATAATTGCGTTGGACATACGCATGATTTCATCCAAAGGCGGCGGAATCTGGAAAGCAGATATGGAAGACTGATCCTCTTCCCCCCTTTCAATATGAAAAGGGGAACTGGCCTCCAGTTTTCTGGCCCTTGTGCGGATGCGGTTGACTCCCAGCAGAAAATACAGCAAAGGTCCGGCAAAGGGAAACATCAGACAGATGGCAATCCAGCCCGCAGCAGATTTGGGATCACGTTTGTTCAGCAGCGCATGACCCGCGCTGAAAATCCCCAATGCGGCATCAAAGACAAGCAGCATCCAGTGAAATTCATCCATTTCAGACATCCTTAATGGAAAAGGTAATGGTTTTTCTTTATCGGCAGGCAGGATTATTCTACCTGCAAATACACTGCATTCCCAATTGATCTTTTTCCTTTTATCAGCATAATCATCATAACAGCGCACGATGAAAAATAAAAGACACAAATCCGGTGACTGTGATGAAAATACAATGTCCCAACTGCACCACCAGATATGAAACCGATTCGGCAAAAATTCCTGTGCAGGGAATTTTTGCGCGCTGCGGCAAATGTCAGACACGCTTTTTTGTGAAAAGAAAAACAGCGTTGCCGGAGATGCCTTCTGCCATATGCGGAAACTGCGGGCAGCAGATCGGCAGACTGGAAAAAAGCTTTCCGTATGAATCCTGTACCGTATGTTATCCCTGTCATAAAAAACTGGAGGCCGCCATGTTCAAAAGGAATGATTCCCTTACTGAGTCACAGACGGATGTGAAAGAAAAAAGACGCACAGGAAGCTCCCCCCCTGGGGGACTTGGGAACCGCTTTCTCAGCCTGTTTTCCAATGATCTGGCCATTGACCTGGGAACGGCCAACACCCTTGTGTACAAAAAACGAAAAGGGATTGTCCTGAATGAATCCTCGGTTGTTGCGCTTCGGACAGACCGGATCAACGGGCACCGCATCCTGGCAGTGGGACAGGAAGCCCGCCAGATGATGGGAAAAACTCCGGCAAACGTGATGACCATCCGGCCCATGCGGGACGGCGTGATTGCGGATTTTGAAGCCACCGGTGTCATGCTCCAGCAGTTTATCCGGAAAGTGCGGAGCCGCATGAACATTTTCAAGCCCAGAATGGTCATCGCTGTTCCCTCAGGCATCACCTCTGTGGAAAAACGTGCTGTCAAAGAATCTGCCGAGATGTCCGGAGCCAGGATGGTCTTTCTGGTGGAGGAACCCATGGCTGCTGCTGTAGGTGCAGATATGCCCATTTCCGAACCCACCTGCAACATGGTTGTGGATATCGGCGGCGGAACCACGGAAGTGGCAGTCATTTCCCTGGGAGGCATTGTGTTCGGTCTTTCCATCAAAGTGGCCGGGGACAAAATGGATGAGGCCATTATGCGGTATGTGAAAAAACAGTACAATTTTCTTATCGGAGAGCGCACGGCAGAAGAAGTGAAAATCAGCATCGGAAATGCCTGTCCGGAAAGCCGTCATCCGGAAATGATCGAGGTCAAAGGATGGGAAGTGGTATCCGGAAGACCCATGATACTGCCCCTTAATGCGCTGGAAGTGCGGGAAGCCATATCTGATCATCTCAAATCCATTACAGATGCCATAAAAACTGTGCTGGAGAAAATTCCGCAGGAACTGGCCGCACATATTCTTGACAGGGGAATCGTGCTGACCGGCGGAGTGGCTTTGCTGAAAAATCTGGACAAATATCTGACACAGGAAACCGGTCTTCCGGTAAGGGTGGCCGATGATCCGCTGACCACAGTGGTACGGGGTTCCGGAAAGATACTTGACAACCGGCATCTGTTCAAAAAAATTCTCAACGCATAACCCTGGTTCTTCAATGATTTTTGCGGGAAATCTTTCCGGATGCCTGCTTTTGCAGGCATGACGTCATTCCGGCCAAAGCCGGAATCCGCTGTTTCCGCAAAACAGAATTGAAGAACCATAACCTTTTGGTCAAAGGATTTTCCATGCGGACCCGGGTTTGCACTTATTTTTTCCGGATATTCAGAAAATCGGCACACATGGCCGGAAGGATTCCGGGAAAGCATTTTGAAAATGCGGATCTGCGCGGAATCTGTCTGGCAAATGCGGATCTGCGCAATGCAGATTTCCGGAATGCAGATTTGCGCGGTGCTGATCTCAACCGTGCTGACCTGAGAGGTGCAAATTTGAGGGATTCAAATCTGCGCAATGTTTTTATGGAAAACACGGTGCTGCGGGAGGCTGATCTGAGCCGGGCTGATCTCAGTGATGCGATACTTCGGAATGCGGATCTCCGGGAAGCCAATTTATGGAGAGCCTCACTCCGCGCTGCCCTGATGACAGGGGCGGATATGCGGGATGCGGAACTTGCTGACGCGGATTTGGCGTTTGCAAACATGGAATATGCTGTTTTCTGCCGGGCCGGGCTGGCAGAGGCCCATCTGGAAAACGTATTTGCTGAGGGGTCTGATTTTTCCAGAGCGAATTTGCGGGAGGCGATTCTGCACAAAGGGTGTTTCCGGAACACGGTGTTCAGCGGAGCCAATCTGCAGCAGGCCGATCTGAGCGAAACCGATATGGAGAAAGCGGTTTTTCAGGGAGCGGATTTCTGGCGGGCCAATCTGACGGCCGCGGACCTCACTGCCGCGGATCTGAGAAATACGGTTTTTATTGCGGCAAACCTGAGCAGTGCGATTCTGTGGAAAGCGGATTTGCGGGAATCGGATCTGAGTTACGCGAACATCACCCACGCGCTGCTGCGGGACGCGGATGTCCGGCATGCGGACATGGGATTGGAAACCTGAAATATGATTGGCATTTTTGACAATCTTTATCTTAAAAGCTATAACGTGAGTTCGATGATTTTTATATTGTTATCAGTGCGTTCTGAAGATCAATTCCTCTCCTATGAGGTTTTTTCAGATAAAAAGTGGGTGGTGGGACTTATCATTCTGATTATTTTATTTTATAAATCAGCATATTAGCTAAAAACAGCACAAACAGTATCATGGATGTATCGTATAACTATTTGTATTTACTATGTATAGATAATAATCAGTATTTCTTAAAAAATATAATAATATAAAATAGTTATATTTAAATCAGTTCGTGCAGACCGACTACCGAAATCAGAAATAAGATCAATTATTCCCAACGTACCGTCTGGATAAAACATCCTCCGCTGTCGCCGCCGGAACCTGTGTTGCTGCTGTTATCATTGACAGTAAAGGTCTGTTCCGCAACTGCGGTTCCGGCTGCGGTAAGCCGGGCCGTATATGTTCCTTCCGCTGCGTAGGTATGGATGTTTTCTGTTCCGCTGTTTCCGTCTCCGTAATCAAAGAAAAGGTAACCCTTGGAACCGGCAGTGTCAAATGTGGCGGTCAGTCCGTCTGTGCTGACGGTAAAAACTGCAACCGGACTGACCGGGGCCGATTCTGTAATAGCGGAAATTTCGGAACTGTATTCGCTGTAAACAGTGTTCTGATTCTTCTCATGAGGAAATGTTACAGTGCGGACAGTAAAATAGTAGGTAGTCTCCGGTGTCAGATCACTTAGGGTAATGCTCTCGGCGAATTTGTCCGAAGTGGTTTCGTACAGAGTATAGGGGCCGCCGGAGGTGGTGGAATAATAAATTTCATATCCTCCGGTATCTTCGGTATAGAGAATGGGTGTCCAGGTCAGGAAAACGGTGGAAGCTGTGGACGAAGCGGCTGAGAGATCAGCAGGCGCAACAGTCTGAGTGGAATCCCAGGGTGGATAGCCGCCCCTTGATTCGAGAAATGACTGTGTGTCCGAATCAGTGGTGCAGAGGGCGTTATAATTGATTCTAAGATAGTATAAAAAAGTAAGATCCGTCAGTTCAGCAGGGATGCCGCCTGTCAGTTGATTGCCAGACAAATCCAGTGTTCTCAGGTTTGTAAGGTTTCCCAGTTCCGGTGGGATACTGCCTGTCAGTTGATTGCCAGACAACAGCATTTCTCTCAGATTTGTAAGACTCCCCAGTTCTGCCGGAATGCTGCCTGTCAATTGACTGCCAAACAAATACAGGTTCG
>CAZDIU010000101.1:0-15527 GCA_964505535.1 uncultured Desulfobacterales bacterium
TTGATAAACTTCCATCCGGCTAAAATTTAATGTGTAAAAAGTGGGACACACCCAAGAAAACAGCAGAATTTTCAGAAATACAAATAACAAATCCTGTAAATTTTATAATTGAATGGGAGGCCAGGCAATGAGAACTGATTCTGAAATAAAAATGTCGGGTTTTGAAATATTGAGCCGCAGTCTCGGAATGATTGAAACGGAAAGATTTATCGTTCTTATTCAAAGAGAAAAGTTTGATTATACAAAATGGAGAGAGAATCTCTTTGACGGAATGAGCGGAGAGGAAATAAGCAAAAAGGCAATGGAGTTTCAAAATACATTGAAAAACAAGTGAAAAAGCCTGACCATGTGCTGAAGGGGATGACTTCTGCTGTGTTACAGAAATATCCTCAGATTGAATGGAAAAATCAGAGATAAGTACGCAAGCGAAAGTTTTCAGGTATAAAAAAACCGGATTTTTCCGGAAAAATCCGGTTTTTCTGAAAACTTCACACCCGAAAATTTATGGAGCTTTACTTATTACAACCCATCACTGTTTTGATCTGAATTGAAACAGGGTGTGAAAATATGTCTCACGCAATAGCGGAATATATCAAAAATCTTTCACAGGAATACAGCAAGGGCAATACAACCGAACACAGCCTGCGGCATGTGCTGATGGCAGCTCTGAATCTGATTTATCAGACAGAGAAGAGAAAAATTGCCATTACCAATGAGCCGAAAAAACAGAAATTCGGCGCGCCGGATTATATTCTGAAAAATCAGCTTGATCTGACCATCGGGTGCATTGAGGCAAAAGACCTGGCCATTGATCTGGATGACTTTGAACTGCACGGCAAAAACAAAGAGCAGTTCAGACGCTATGCTGACGCGGAACCGAATCTGATTCTGACCAACAATCTGGAATTCCGTTTTTTCCGGCAAGGCAAAAGAATAAACACAGTCACAGTCGCGGCATTGGATCATAAAAAAATTGTTCCGGATCCCAAACAGTTTGATGCTCTGTATGAACAGTTTCTCGATTTTGCCGATTTTAAAGACCTCAGCCTGAAATCCCCGGAAGATCTGGCCCGGAAAATGGCAAAAAAAGCCCGGCGCATTGCAGATGTGTTTTTTCAGGTGCTGTCAGATGAGGCCGAAAGCACACTAAAGGAACAGTATCAGGCATTCAAAGAGGTTCTGGTGCATGACATGACGCCCGAACAGTTCGCGGATATTTATGCACAGACCGTTACTTACGGCCTGTTTTCCGCACGGCTGCATGATCCCTCTCTCAGCAATTTTTCCCGGTTTGAAGCCCAGAATCTCATTCCCAAAACCAACCCGTTTCTGCGCCAGATTTACAGTTATGTCGCGGGGGTGAATATGGATGAGCGCATTGAATGGGTGGTGGATGATTTGTGTGAAATTTTCCGTGCCACTGATGTCAGAACCCTGCTGCGGGATTTTGGCAAAAAATCCGGTCAGGATGATCCCTTTATTCATTTTTATGAAACCTTTCTGGCTGAATATGATCCTTCTCTGCGCAAATCCAGAGGAGTCTGGTTCACTCCGGAGCCGGTTGTGCGCTTTATTGTGCAGGCTGTGGATGATCTGCTGGTTTCGCATTTCGGATTGAGCGATGGTCTGGCAGATGTGAGCAGGACAAAAATCAGCGGAAAAATGATCCATCGGGTGCAGGTGCTGGATGTTGCAGCAGGCACGGGAACCTTTCTGGCAGAAGCGATCCGGAACATTCATGCGCGTTTTGCGGATCAGGCCGGGCTTTGGAGTGAATACGTGGAATCTGATCTGATTCCGCGTCTGCACGGTTTTGAACTGCTGATGGCAAGTTACACAGTATGCCACACCAAACTTGCCATGATGCTGGAGCAGAACGGTTATTTTCCCACAGGCAAAAATGCACCGCGACTTTCTGTGTATCTGACAAACAGTCTGGAGGAATATCATCCGGATACCAATACCTTATTTGCCCAGTTTTTGGGAACAGAGGCAAATGCGGCAAACAGGGTGAAGCGGGACTGCCCGATTATGGTGGCAATGGGCAATCCGCCCTACAGCGGGGAAAGCGCAAACAAAGGCCAGTGGATTGCGGCTTTGATGGAGGATTACAAAAAAGAACCCGGCGGCAAGGAGAAACTGAAGGAAAAAAATTCCAAATGGATCAATGATGATTATGTGAAATTCATTCGCATGGGGCAGTATTACATTGAAAAAAACGGCACAGGAATACTGGCCTATATCACCAATCACAGTTATCTGGATAATCCGACCTTCCGGGGAATGCGCTGGAATCTGCTGAAAACCTTTGATGAGATTTATGTTCTTGATCTGCATGGAAACAGCAAAAAGAAAGAAGCCTGTCCGGACGGCAGCAAAGATGAAAATGTCTTTGACATTCGGCAGGGTGTGGCTGTTGCCATATTTGTCAAAACAGGGAAAAAGAGAGCCAATAAACTGGGCAGGGTGTTTCATTGTGATTTGTACGGCAAACGGGAGGAGAAATATGCTTTTCTCCGGGAAAATCAGATAAAACAGATTGCATTCAAAGAACTGCCGAATGCAAAACCAGATTATTTTTTTGTGCAGAAAAATTTTGATGCGCAGAAGATTTATGACAAGGGTTTTATCATAAATGAGTTGTTTATGACAAATTCTGTTGGTATTGTAACAGCAAAAGATTCTGTTTTGATCAATGATTCAAAAGACAAATTGTTAAGCATTGTTGCAGAATATTATCAGACAGAACCCCATCAGCAGTTCATCCAAAATATATCTTACCGTCCTTTTGACAGTAAATATGTTTACTATGACCTGAAATTAATCGAGAGGGCAAGAGAGAAAGTCATGCAGCATTTTCTCAAAGGCCAAAATATTGGATTGATGACTTGTCGCCAAATTGCTGTTGATACTTGGGAACATATAGGAATTACCAAACTAATTACAGATGATTCCTGTTTATCGAACAGAACAAAAGAAAGAGGATATATTTTCCCTCTCTATCTTTACCCTGAAACAGAGGAACTTCTGTCCTCAAATTCTGGGAAAAAAAGAACGCCCAACCTGAACATGGAAATCGTTAATCAAATTGCGGATAAACTCAAACTGACCTTCACGCCGGAAAAAGAGAAAACCGAAAACTGCTTTGCCCCCATTGACATTCTGGATTACATTTACGGTGTGCTGCACTCTCGGAAATACAGAGAAAAATACAAAGAATTCCTGAAAATTGACTTTCCCCGTGTTCCCTTTCCGGAAAATTCTGATATTTTTTGGTTTTATACCAAAGCAGGCAGTGAGTTGCGCAGCCTGCACCTGATGGAAAGCGAAAAACTGAAAAAACTCATCACCAAATTCCCTGTGCATGGGGACAATATCATCACAAAGCTGAAAAGCGAACCACAGCCCAATGGCAAACTGCGTGTTTACATCAATGACACCCAATACTTTGATGAAGTGCTGCCGGAGGCATGGGAATTTTGCATTGGAGGGTATCAGCCCGCGCAGAAATGGCTCAAAGACCGCAAAGGGAAAAAACTCAGCGCGCAGGAAAACCTGCACTGGCAGAAAATCATCGTGGCACTTTTTGAAACCCACTGCCTGATGCAGACGCTGGATTCTGAATCCGGATTCTGAACAAAATTCCCCTCGCGGGAGGGGTCAGGGGTGGGGGCATAAAAAATGATTAATATCAAATATCTTTTTCACCCTCCCCCTGCCCCTCCCTCAAGGGAGGGGAGACTGTAATCAACAGATTTGACCCACTATCCGTTCTGAACAAAACAGACAGGGAGGCAATGATGCAACTGGCATATGAAAACACAACAGAAAATCAGGAAGTTCCGGTGTTCCGGTACAGAGAACTGCTGAAAAAAATGGAGGAGATTGATGATTCAGGCGTCATCTATCCGGAAAGGGACGGAAAACCTATGGGAGAAACAGAATTTCATGTAATGGCAATCATAGAGATGTGTCAGACGCTGCGGCATTTTTTCCGGCATCATCCTGATGTTTATGTCATTGCCAACATGCTGATGTATTACAGAAAAGGGGATCCGAAATCCGTGAAAGTGCCGGATGTGATGGTGGTGAAAGGTGTGGGGAAACATGCCCGAAGGATTTTCAAAATATGGGAGGAAAAGATCGCTCCCAGCGTGATATTTGAAATCACGTCAAAATCCACCGCGTCAGAAGACATATCCAAAACTGCGCTTTACACTTCGCTGGGAGTGAAGGAATACTTTCTTTTTGATCCGCTGGGCGATTATATAGAAAAAAATCTCATGGGATTCCGCATGGACGGGATAAACTGCCGTCCCATTGATCCGGATGAAAACGGAAATCTTTTCAGTGAGGAACTGGGACTGACACTGAAACAGGATGAAACCCGGCTGTGTCTGATCGATCCGGAAACCGGGCGGCCTGTTCCGTGTTTGGATGCAGAGTCACGCCGCGCCGACGAGCAGACCCTTCGCGCAGAGAAAGAGGCACACCGTGCCAGAGAAGCTGAAAAACGGGCAGAGCAGGAGGCTCGGAAGGCAGCCCGTCTGAGTGCAAAACTCCGGGAAATGGGCATTGATCCGAATTCTGTGTAATACCGATTCCCCATTGAAAAGATCCCTGCAGGCAGGCAAAAACAAGTTTTCGTGTGTTCAAAAAACCGGATTTTTCCTAAAAATCCGGTTTTTCCGAAAAACCTGTGTTTCAGATCAATGGCGAATTGGTATCAGAGGATATCCAGAGTGCCGGACTGAACGTGTGGCAGAAAATGCGGGTTTCCCAAAAACACACCCCAAAAACCGACATTATCCGGCAAATTTCATTCAGGCACTTGAAGAGAAAGCAAATCAGATATATATTATATATTTGGTGCTGCCTGAAAGCAAAACAGATACCCTTAAACAGAACAAAGAAAGACATATGAAGCCAATTGTTGCAGTTGTGGGACGCCCCAACGTGGGCAAATCCACTTTTTTCAACCGTGTCACCAAAAGCCGGGATGCCCTTGTGGACAATTTTCCGGGTGTCACCCGTGACCGTCTGTACCGGGACGCCAAATGGGAGGATACGGAATTCACCCTGGTGGATACAGGCGGATTTCTGGAAGACGATGATGACACATTTGCACCCCATATCCGGGCCCAGATCGCCCAGGCTGTCGAAGAGGCAGATGCCATTATCCTGATGCTCGATGGCAAGGGCGGCATTTCGCCTTTTGACCGCGATATGATCCACATGCTCCGGGATATTCACAAACCTGTTTTCTATGCGGTCAACAAAATTGACGGAGCAGAGCAGGAACTGCACCTTTCCGATTTTTACAGTCTGGGGCTGGATGCTGCAGAAATTTATCCTGTCTCAGCAGAACATGGATACGGAATACCGGATTTTCTTGATGATCTGATCAAGATTCTGCCGCCGTCCGAACCGGATGCAGCACAGGAAATGATCCGCATTGCGGTCGTGGGCCGGCCCAACGCGGGAAAATCCTCTCTCATCAACCGCATCCTGGGGCAGGATCGGCTGGTGGTCAGCGATGTCCCCGGCACAACACGGGATGCTGTGGATACGGTCTGCACAGTGAACGGAAAACAATACTGCCTGGTGGATACGGCAGGCATCCGCAGAAAGAGCAAAGTATCCCGGAAAATCGAGAAATTTTCTGTCATCAAGGCTCTCAAAAGCCTTGATCGCTGTGATGTGGCCCTGATTGTGATGGATGCACAGGAAGGTGTCACAGATCAGGACATTACCATTGCGGGTTATGCCCATGAGCGGGGATGCGGCTGCATTCTGCTGATCAACAAATGGGATTTGGTGGAGGAAAAAGACACGCGCACGCTCAGAAAATATATGGATGAGGTGCGGCGTCAGGCTCCGTTTCTGCATTTTGCCCCGGTTCTCACAGTTTCCGCCCTGACCGGACAGCGTATGCCCAAAATCTTCAATCTGGTGGAAAGTGTTTATGCCCAGTACTGCACACGGGTGGGAACAGGCAAACTGAACCAGATTATGATCGAATCCCTGACACACAAGGAACCGCCCATGCACAATGGCAAACGCCTGAAATTTTATTATACCACCCAGATTTCAGCCAAACCGCCCACATTTGTCTCCTTTGTCAATTATCCGGAAGCTGTGCATTTTTCCTATCAGCGCTACCTGATCAACCGGATCCGGGAAGGGGCCGGTCTGACCGTCACACCCATCCGGCTGATTCTCCGTCAGCGCACGGGCCGCATTGATTTTGCTGAAAAAAAGGACAAATCCGGCAAAGAAACAACCATCAGAAGTTTGAAAAAAAAATCCGGCAGGGAAAAAGGCAAAGACAAATCCGCGAAGCCGCGGAGCAGAGTCAGGAAAGGAAAAAAATAAAGGGGCGGGAAAACCGCCCCTGCTGCTGCATCTGTTTTCCGGGTCTGACGGAGAATCAGTCAGCCCGGACACCGCAGTCTTCCATCCCCAGCTCCAGAATATCCGAAATCTCTTTAAGACCGGAGATATGAAAATCCGCAGACAGATCCGGATTTTTAAAGGCAGCAAAAAGCACACCCGCAGATTTTGCTGCGATCTCATCCAACTGCGTGTCTCCCACATACAGGGCCTGGGCAGGTGACAGCCTGAAATGCTCCAGTATTTTGAAAAGTTCTTCAGGATGGGGCTTTGGATTTTCCACATCCAGGGCAGTCACCACCATGTCAAAATGATCTTTGAGATCAAATTCAGCCAGTACCCGCGGCATGGTGTCTGTCCGGTTGGTGGCAATCGCGGTTTTATACCGGGGCCGAAGCTTTTTGAGAAGAGGTTTCAGACAGGGCTCCGGATCCATATAGGGTATAAAATCCCCATAGGGCATAAGCCTGCGGAAAGACTGCGCTGCAGCGTATTCCGCAGGATCCGGAAACAGGCGGGCCAGGGATTCATCTGCCGTGTGCATATGCGCGTAGGCAAACTCTTCGTCCGTCATTTCCGCTTTTCCCAGATGATTCAGGATACGGTTATAGTAGATCCGGTTGACATTGGCCGTATCAAACATCACGCCGTCACAGTCTAAAATCACAGCTCTGATTTCTTCGGTTTTCACATTCAGTTCACTTTCCCGGATTGGGCTTTCTCATCCATTTTATCCGGTGTCTGCGGAGGCGGATCAAAGATATTGCCATACACATTGATCTTCAGTTCCGGCCGCACAGAACTGTCCGTTTTCAGGATGATATTGTCTGCATACCGGGTTTTTGCCTGTTTCAGATTCACCACAGTCAGCAGATATTCCGTTGCGGTTTCCTTCTGCACCGTTTCCATTTCCACCCGGATATTGTCCGGTTTCTCGGTTTTCACTTCGAGAATTTTAAACGGATACTCAGACTGCGGAACAATGCTCACTTTGGATTTGATCTCATTGCCCACCTGACCGGCCATGCGGACACGGTTTGGATTGATGGAGACAAACTGCTTCACCTGACCCTGAATTGTCAGACCAACCTGTCTTCGCTCCGGCTCCGGATCGTTTGTGAACACGGCAATGTTCTTTGACAGTTTCTTTCCGCCATAACCTGTTGTGTTTACCTTAATTTCAACTTCTCCCCCGCCACCGGCAGGGATCTGCTTCGTAAAAGAAGCAAGTGTGCACCCTCAGCCGGTCTGGACGCGCTCAATCTCCAGTTCAGCGTTCCCTTTGTTCTGAATCACAAAGGTGTGGATGACCTCATCTCCATCCAGGACGGGCTCAAACTCGTGCACGGCCTGCGGTGCAAACGCAAACGGTTTCTTTGCTTCCTCCTCTGCGCCGAAACACAGGGTTCCAACAGACAGAATAAGGAAAATGACAACACCGAATGTTTTCATTTTCATTGTGTTATGCTCCTTTTGCAATTCTCTGTTTTCGTAAATCACAATTATGACAACACCGGAAAAAACCGGGAAATCCTGATTTCCCTGAAAACAAAACCGTTACGGGAAACAGAATCGCCCGGTTTTTTGCCTGTTTTTAAATTATAGTTCTGTTACACGGATTATTCAACCCGATTTTCACTTTTTTTTACTCCTGTCCGCCAGAATTGTCATCTGCACGCGGAATCACTTCCACTGTTCCGGTCTGCATTTCCTCTCCTTCGCCCTTCCCGAATTCCAGTTCTCTGCTCTGGGGCGGCAGATCCAAATCCCTTCTTGGCATACCTGACATGGGCATGGGCATGACATAGCGCATGTTCTGTATCACTTTGGCAAAGAGTTCATTGACTTCCTTGTAAACATCGGTTGCCAGAATGCCTTTCATCTGTTCCGGTGTCTTATCCAGCATGACAGCCAGCATCAGTTTGTCCACATGTTTCGGATTTTCCTTGAATATGCCGATAAGGGCCTTTTTGGCATCTGTGGCGGTCTGCAGTTTGTACCATTCCGGTTTGATGGCTCTGACAATGCTTGTGGATTCATTGAGAACTCTTTCCACCTCACTCAGACCGCCCTCATGGTGGGCCTTGATCAGAGACAGCATGAAATAGGATTCCATGTTGCCCTGCTTAAGTTTTTCAATGGCCTCTTTTTTGACCTCACTGAACACCACTTCCAACTGGCGCTCATTGATGTACTGTTCCACCTCGGCCTTGATTTGGATAAAATGCTTTTTGCCCTGCAGCTGCATTATCTCAAAGCGTTTGCTGCTCTTGAGCTCTGCGAGTTCATACTGGCGTTTTTCATGTCTTCTGATAAATTCCTCTTCCGCCTCCAGTCCGTTGCCCTCAAAAATGAAATCACCGATGCGGACTTCCACGCTGAGGGGATCGATAAAGCAGAGCAGCCGGCTGCTGCCGCTGGGGCTGTAAAGCCGATCCCGCGTGGTTTCAATATGCTTCAGAATGCCTTCCACATCCGCCTGAATCTGTTTCTGAATCTGGTCCCAGTCCGGTTTTCCGTCCCTGAGATGCAGTTTGTGTATTTTTTTGATAATTTCAGGAGGTTCAACCTGCAAATATCCCATAAGAAAATCATAATGGATTCGGTAATGCTCTGTGAGATGATTTTCCAGTTTTTTTCTGAATTTTTCCGGATCAGCCTTTACATTCAGACAGTATTCCACAATCATTTCTGCCAAAAACGGTTCACTGCGGGTGCGGATGGTTGCCGCAGAAACATCCACATGTTTTGCAAAAATATTTTTCAGCAGGTCTTCCATGTCATCCTTGACGGTTTCCAGCATGGGAAGAAGCACTTTGCCGGAGCCTCTTTTCAGCACCGATTCTGTTTCTCTGCTTCTTTTCCTTTTGATTTTCCGTATGCTGTCCTTGGAATCCCAGTCTTTTTCCACCTCAACTTTTTCTTTCTGAACCTCAGAGACACGGACTTCCCCGCTGTTCTGATCAATGGAAATTTCCCGGCCTGTAAGCAGGGGCCAGAGACTGAAAACTGCATCAAACGCATCATCGCTCAGTCGAAGACAGAGGGCAGGCAGCAGAATCTGATTCGGGCCTCCGCCCTCTTTTTTTCCCTTGCCTTCCAAAAGCCGATCAATGAGGAATTCCCATGCGCTGTCCTCTGATTCCTCTTTCTCCAGACGCCGGACTTCCCTGAGAATGGTTTTGGTTTCCTCGTCTCCGGATGCTTCGGGATTTTCAAAAACTTTGTTTACGGATTCCATCACTCTGTCGGATATTTCCTTATTGAATTTATCCAGAGGCAGATCACACTGGGAATAGTTGGAAATTTTTGGCAGACTGTCAATCACCTTCCACACATATTCAATTTCATCCAAAGAGATTTCCCGCCTGTCCCCTTTCCAGGGTTTGCGGTTGAGTCCCTCCAGCAGCACGGCCACAGGATGAAGAAGTTGGAAACGGATAAGCAGACCGCTGTCTGAACCGGGACGGGGAATGGCCTTGAGCAGATTGAGCTCAGCCTGTATCTGGAGAAAACGTCCCCGGCGCATGCCGTAGAAGGGGATTTCCTTGCCGTCCGGAACATAAATCACTTTCCCGTTTTTGAAATCAACATTGGTCACATAATCAAACTTGGGAAACACGCCTTCCAGATCTTTCTTCAGTTTGCTGATTTCAGCCTGGCGTTCCTGCTCGATTTTGGGATCATCCACAGCAAGACAGGTGACAAAACGGTTGTTGCTTCTTGTCTGTATTTTATCCAGTTCAAGGGCCACATTGTATTTTATGGGCAGTTTGTAGATAATGGGCTGGAAATCCAGCCCCCGGAGATCAAGGGGCGTTCTTTTTCCCGGAGCAGTGCTGACATTGAGTATAAAATGAAAAGGGGGAAATCGGCGCATGAGCATCTCAAAATCCCCTGTTATCACAGACATTTCAAGATACTGAGAGATAAATTTTTTCAGGGGGCGCAGAGAAAAAGGAAAAGAAAGATAGATGTGCGCCTCATTGTTGGGACGCAGCAGTTTCAGGGAAAATACCGTGTTCTGATAATCCTCATAACGGCTGGCAAATGAGGGATGGCGGGCAATGTGCAGATTTTTGAACAGATATTTCAAAAAAGAAACTTTTTCATCCACTTCTGCCCTGAAACCCGATTTTCTTCCGCCCACATTTTCCAGCCATATTTTGAAAAGCTCCTGTCCCAGCGTATGCTTCATTACCGCTTTTTCTTCTTCCGTGGCCCAGAAATAGATATATTTCTTCACCCAGGGCCGGATATTTCTCCAAAGGGGATAAAGCCTGACAATAGTTTGGTAAAATTTGTCTGTCCGCTGTTTGAAACCATCGGACAGGCCTATAATGGAAGCCATTTTGTATGCCTGGGCAATGGGGAAAAAAGCCCATCTTTGTATGAACTGCCCTTTGTCTATGGGATTCTTATTTGCCATAATGAGAAATGATCTTTAAAATCCTGTTGATGTGAAAATGATGTATGCCGCAGCCATAAATTTTCCCATGAAAAAAATGGCATATCCCAATTATTCCTGCGGCCGCTGGTGTTCATTTTTGGGAAACAGCACATTGTTTTTATATGGATATGATTTGCATACAGTGTCAATGGTGTCAATATCGGCTTTTAATCTGTTCAGATCGTCTTTGATTTTCTGATTTTCATTTTTCAGAATTTCCAGCCCGGCCTTTAATCTGTTTGACTCCTCTTTGAGTTTTTGGTTCTCATTTTTCAGTTCTTCCACATTTTTCTTTGTCTCATTGCCGGATGCATTCAGCAGTTCCGCAAGTTCCCTGAGTGCATTTTTCTTTTCCCCCAGTTCTTTCACTTCTGCTTTCAGGTTTTCCATGTCCTGCACTTTGCTTTGGAGTTGGCTGAGTTTTTCCTCATGCTCTTTTCTCATATTCCCGCATTCGCTCTCCAGGTCAGTGCAACGGGTTCGCAGTTCATGAATTTCGGCTTGGAGAGCAGTGATTTTTTCCAAATCCCGGTTTTCCGGGGTATGGGAATTCAGGGGAAGTTCCGGCTCTCGGCTCTCCCTGTTTTTCAGTTCCGCGATCTCAGTTCTGAGTTCCCTGATAATCGAAAAAATCTTATAATCATTGAAACTTGCAGATTTTTCATCAAAGACCGTTTTGGATTGTGACAAATCCGACAGTATTTCATCCATAATTCGTGCCTCTTTTTATGTTTGTCATCAGGCTGTGGGATTTTTCAATTTCAGCAAACTGAAAAATTTCTGTTTTATACGGAATGGTCTGTCAATTAAAAATTTCCTGACATTCTGAGGAGTCCAAACTGAAAGTTTGGGAATCTGCCAAACTTTCAGTTTGGGACTCCTGCTTTTCCTTCCGGCCCGTCATTTTCCCGGTTTCTTTCTGTAACCGGATTTGGACGCTCCGGATTGGTGAAACCGCGGACAGTTTCCGGTAAATGTCTTCCCATTCGCAGATAATCCTCAATTTTCAGTTCCCCCTTTGCAAAAGCTTCTCTCAGCGCAGAGGGAATTTTGGCTTCCTCTTCCAGATAGTTTGCCCTGCTTTCCATCTCACGCACCCTGTTTTCCTGCTCCTTTCTTTCCGCCTCTGCCCGTGCAATTTCCTTTTCTTCCTGTGCCTGACGGATTTTCTGTTTTGCCCCGATATTTTCTCCCACAGCAATGTCTGAGATCTCAAGAGACAGGATTTCATAGGCCGCATGATCATCGAGACTCTCCTTCCATGCGGCATCTGCAATGCTGTCCGGGTTTTCCAGAATTTTCTGATGGCTTTCCGCATTGCTGATGGCTGAAAGCAGGGACTGGGAGGTTCTGCTGATAATGGTTTCCTCCCCGGCTCCGCCCAGAATCTGCTCCGGATTGGTGCGGATGGTAATCAGGGCTCTGGCCGAAACCTCAAATCCGTTTCGGGTCACGGCTGTGATTTTTTCCGTGCGGATGATCCGGGGCTGAATCAGGGTGCGCACAGCTTCCAGAATATCCCGGCCTGCAAGATCCGCGGCTGCGGCTGTATGGAAATCAACGGATTCTCCTGTATTGACCGCAATGCTCAGAGCTTCCATGATTTTTCTCATATTGCCTCCGGCCAGCATATGCGCGGCAATCTGATCCAGTTCCACTTCCATTCCAATTCTGTCAGCCTGTATCTTGTAATCCATAAGCTGGCGAACATCAATGCCGTAACTCCTGTGGGATTTCAGGGAACCAACAGATGCGGAAATGTCTTCCTGTTTTGCCCGCACAGCCATTTCCATGATCATCCGTGCCTCGTCCGGAACAGAAAAACGTGCCAGATCTTCCAGTTCTTCAGGGGAAACTTCCACATGACCTTCCAGGGCTCTTGCACGGAGTTCTGTGTAAAGTGCGGGATCGGTTTTCCGCATGCGCATCATCACCAGACGAACCGGATTGACAAAAGACCGCAGCACCAGCGCGCGAAGCCAGAAGGATCTTTTGCGGTAAAGATGATAAAAAAATCCCATAATCAGCAGCAGAATCAGAATGATGACCGTAAGTACCCGTATGATGTATATTTCAAGAGAATGTTCCATTGACAGATTTCCTGGTTACAAAAGGGAGATGTCCCTTGCCTGTATGCTGATTTCTTCCGGTATTGCCGGTTCTCCGTTGGTGAGATTCATTTCCTGAAAACGCCGGGCAATGGGCATCAGACGTCTTTCCAGAGAACCCAGCGTTTTGTTGTAGCCTTCCACAGATTTGTTGAGATGGATCTTCAGTTCTGCAAAATGTGCCATGAAGGTTTCCAGTCTGCGGCAGAGTTCCTGGCCCTGCCGGGCAATGTGAATCGCGTTTTCCGTGACCTGATGCTGCTTCCATCCATAGGCCACAGCCTTGAGCAGAGCAATGAGCGTAACCGGTGTGCTGATGAGCACCCGCTGTTCCATGGCATATTCCAGAATTTCCGGGTCATAATCAAAGGCCGCACTCAGAAAACTGTCGCCCGGAAGAAACATGACCACAAAATCAGGAGCGTTTTCAAACTGTTCCCAGTATTTTTTTCGGCCAAGCTCCCGAATCCTGCCCCGCATGGCTTTGGCATGATCCTCCATTTTGCGTTTGTGATCTTCGGGCCGGTCTGTTTCTGCGGCCTCCAGATAGGCCTGCAGCGGCACTTTGGCATCCACCGGCAGAATGCCTGCATTGGGAAGATGAATGAGCATGTCCGGACGTCCCCAGTCTGTTCCGGTCTGTTCCTCAAAAGCCACATGCCGGATCATGCCGGACATTTCCACCACCCGGCGCAGTTGGATTTCTCCCCATCTGCCCCGGACTGTGGGGGATTTCAGCGCCTGGGTCAGACTGACGGTGGCTGTGCGGATTTCCGCATGGGCACGGGACAGATGCGCCAACTGCTCGGCAAGCCCCTGATAGGCTCCTTCCCGTTTCTGCTCCAGTTCCCGGACATGGCTTTCCAGCAGGTGCAGATTTTCCCGCACCGGATCAAAAAGATTTTCCAGTTGGGCTTTGTGGGTGTTCCAGTCCCCCCTTGCCTGACGGAAAAGCGCCTCCACCTGTTCGCGCGCACGGGAAGCAAACAATTCGGAATTTTTTTGCAGGGTCTGCGCGGACAGTGCGGAAAAGGCATCCCGCATCTGGGACTGAGCCTGCGCAATCCACTGGATTTTCTCTCCGTCAGAAATGCGCATCTGCTCCAACTGGGCCATGCGGATTTTCAGGTTCCGGTTTTCGATCTGCAAGCTCTCATGCAGGGGTTCCAGAGTCTGCAGCTTTTGCGTCAATCCCTGTTTTTCTGCAGTCACCGCAGCCAGATGCACATTCAGTTCCCCTCTTTCCCGAAGGGCACTGGAACGGCACCAGAGACAAGTGAGAATGCTGCTGATCGCGGCAGCAATGCAGACAAGAAGGAGCAGATGAGTGTATGAAATCATTTTTTTCCCGGACTGTTATGGACGTTATGGATTTTGTCCCGAGTCCTGATATGTCCCCCCTGACACCTGAAGTCTGTTTTCTTTCTTAACTGTTTTTGCGTTCATAAACAGCCACATCCGCGCAGTTGGGATAGAGTTTGAGCAGTTCCAGGAAAAAAACTCCTGAGCCGTATTCAAAGGGCCGGGTTGTTCCTTCCTCCATTTCCGAAAAGCGCCGCAGCCCCAGACGCGGATGGGTGACATCAATCACAGCCCGGCCTGCGGAACCGGGATCATCCGGGGGATGAATATCCACCAGCCGCACCAGAAGCTGGCTGGAGAGAAAATGAACCGTGTTCTGCCGGTTTTTGCACAGCGTCTTGGCTGAAACTGCTCCGTCTTCCATTTTGCGGAGGGCGCTGACTTCCTGATTTGTCAGGATATTGTCAGGTATGGGGAATTCTGGCGTTTTTTCCTCATTTTCAGCAGTTTTTTTGAAAGTCTCCAATTTTTGGGGGACAGACTCCGGAACGGGTGACTCTTTTTTCTGTACCGGGTCCGGGTCTGGGGCTTTCTGGGCAATCACGGTCTTTTCTTTGCCTGTATCCGAAGCAACCTGCTCTTTTTCCAACGGCTTGGGTTCCGCCGGTTTTTCCGCAACTGTCTTTTTTCCGGTTTCCGGGTGGGGAATTTTCGCTTTTACCGGAGAGAGCGGAGCCTGAAGAGTTTTACTGTCATTTTTTTTTTCAATAAGGCTGATAATCCTGTCCAGTTTTCCGGAATTGAGTTCGGGCCAGGGTTCCATAGATTTCCGGAATTTATCCAGTTCCTCTGTCATCCGGGTTCTCTCCGAATCAGGAATATCTTCTGTATGCAGTTTCAGATATTCTGTGATTTTATCCGCAGTGTTCTGAAACTGTTCCATAATTTTGTCCATATCCCTGATTCCCCATTCATGGGCCGGAGGGCTGACCGATGCCAGGGGTTCATCCGTTTTTTTTTCCATGATGCTTCCCCTGTCCGGGGGAGGCGGCACTGGTTTTTCCAATTCCAGACGGTAAGATTTTCATTTGAACGAGGTAATGAGGGTGATACTGAATTTGTAAAGATTTCTAAAGGAGAAGAAAGTTGCTTTATTTGGAGTGTGTTTTTCAGTTTAATGGAACAAGTTGTTAATGTTTTAAACATTGCAGAAAAAGAAAATCGGGAAACTGACAAATATGATAAGTTAGAATATATTTTTATTGATGACCCTG
>CAZDIU010000102.1:0-15522 GCA_964505535.1 uncultured Desulfobacterales bacterium
GCGGCGGACGCCGCAAATTTTTTGCATGCAGTGACCTGAAAATGCAGCCCCGCCAAATTCTGATCGCGTACAGACTCCGGTGGAAAATTGAAATATTTCATAAGCATATAAAAATGCACTCCGGTTTTGAACACGCTGCACCGAAACATTTTTCATCAGTTTCATCACATGTTCACCTTGTATACATGGCGTACATCCTGCTGCACAGCGGGATTCCGGGAACAGGTGATGACAGTGACTCTGTCACTGAAAAACAGGCAAAGGTGCGGCAGATCCTGGAAAACAGGGAAAATGCCTGTATTATCCATCAATTGACAAAGATCGGAGGTGCTGAAAGACTGAAAAATCAGTTAAAATCGGCTCTTACAGATTAGAGATTGCATAATCAACTGAATATACAGTATATTTAATGGTTTTAATTAAATTTGGGGAAAACTTTAAGTAATAGGTGAATGGGATCTCAAAAATGGTACGTGCTGCTACTGGTCTGATGACGGGAATAGAAAAATCTATGTTAAAAAGCAAGTCTGACTAACGAAATTATATGGAACAAATTCAATAGATTAATAGTTTGAGAGTATATAGTACGATTTTCAGAAATCGACTTTCAATTGTATTACCTAAAAACTTCGACTTTCAGGAAGTAGAAGTGATTATAATACCGAGAGAAAGAAAATCAGTTTCAAATAATATAGCTCCCATAGATGATTGGAAAAACGATTTCTTATCGATTTCCAAATGGGATATTTCAGAAGACGAGATAAAGATAAAATCATGGACACTCTCAGAGTTTTAGCAGATACATCAGTGATATTTCTCCTCTCACAATTTCAACACCTGATCATACATTCCTTCACTGATCCAAAAATGATGATTATTTCTCAGTTCATCCATAATATCCTTCACGGATTGAATAAAATTCTTTTTCATCGTCTGAACAGGTATTTCCAATGTTCCGGATATTGAAATATTATATTGCTGATTGGGGTTGTATTACTCACAATCATAATGCCTGCTCCAGATTCCTGACATCCTCATTCAGTTCATCCGGTTCACCGTGAATCGCAATTCTGTTTATTGCCAAAAAATGTTCAAAAATGATCCGATCCATTTTCAGCAAAGCTTCGCCATGTGCTGATGCAATGCTCCCCTGCTCATAAAGACGGATAACCAATTCTTCTGTCAGCATTTCTTTTGCACACTTTGGGGGAATATTTAACTGAAAGGCTATTTCTGTGGGGATTTCAATGATAATCGGCTGCATCATCTTCTCACCCTGTCCGAAAAACCCTAAGGGTTTTGAAAACCCTTAGGGTTTGAATATGAAAATCTTTTACTGAAAACTGTGCACAGCCTCAACTTTCCATAAACGCGACCGCATTGCGGAAGATACGAATTCCCGGTGTCATATCACTTTTCTCTGATTTCCCGGCGCGATTTGCTTTTTCCTTGTGCCGTGTCCAGTCCGGATGATTGCAGGGATGATTGTATGCTTCGGGATGGGGCATGAGTCCGAAAACCCGGCCTGTGGGATCACAGATGCCTGCAATATCCGACAGCGATCCATTGGGATTGTGCGGAAAGGCTCCGTTTGCAGGATTTCCGTCCGGCAGAGCATAGCGAAGCACCACCTGCTCATTGGCGATCAGGCGATCCAGCACCGCTTTTTCTGCATAAAAACGGCCTTCTCCGTGACGAACCGGCAGTTCTGCACAGTCCATCTTTTTGGTGAATAGGCACGGAGAATTGGGATTGACTTTCAGATTGACCCACTGATCCCGGAAATTGCCGCATTCATTGTGCGTCAAAGCCACAGATCGGGCTGTGTAATTTTGGTCCAGTCCGGGCAGCAGTCCCAGATTCACCAGCGTCTGAAATCCGTTGCAGATGCCAATGACCAGATTTCCCTTTGCAATGAAATCCAGAATCTTGTCGCCCAGATTTGTCCGCATCCGCACAGCCTGAATCACACCCGCGCCGTGATCATCACCCCAACTGAAACCGCCGCCGAACACCATGATCTGAAATCCGTGCAGAGAAACCGATCCGTCAATCAGGGAATTGATATGCACACGGACAGGACTGGCTCCGGCCAGTTCAAACGCGTATGCAGTTTCGTGATCACAGTTGAGGCCATAACCGGTAAGAACAAGCACTTTCACTTTCATATCAATTCTCCGAAAGGTTTTTTCCACGCTGATTTCAGGCTGTCAATGCTCAGCCGGATGATGTTTTTCTTTGCTTTGCCGCTGATAAGCAGTTCCGGGTTTTCTGTCACTGTTCCAATGCAGGCGCAGTTCAATCCTGCAAAGAGTTTCTCAAATGCCTGCTGTTTTTCCGGTGCAATGGTGACCATGAATCTGCCTGCGGATTCGGAAAAGAGCAGGATGTCATCCCGGTTTGCTCCCTGAGCTGGAATTTTCTCCAATGCAATATCCATTCCCAGATTGCCAGCCATGCAGACCATTGCAAGATGAATGCCCAAACCGCCCCGACAGACCGCGTGAACCGAGGCTGCAAGCTCTTTTTCAATCACATGCTGCAATGCCCGGTAAACAGGCAGAAATTCCTCAGACCGCACCTGCGGAACATTCGCACCGGTGTATCCCAAATGCTCGTAATATTCAGACGCGCCCATTTCATTGCGCGTCAGTCCGAGTACATAAACCAAATCCCCCGGCATTTTCGCATCCATTGTCACGCATTTTTCCACATTCCCGACAAGTCCGATGGTGGAAAACTGTATACTTTCCAATGCGGAAATTTTATGGGTTTCGCCATACAATCCGGGAAGATGTCCGTCCACATACATGCTGTCCTTGCCGGAAAGCAGAGGAATGCCATAGGCCAGACAAATCTCTTTCAATGCAAGGCAGGAACGCACGAGTTGCGCAGCCTTGAATTTTCCGTCCGGGTTTTTTTCCGGGTGATACTGAATATTCGGCCAGCAGAAATTGTCAACACCGCCGATATGATCCACATTCCCGCCCACTGCAAGAAGACGGCGCACAGCCTCGTCAATGGTGCAGGCTGTCATATGATACGCATCAATAGCGGAATACGCGGGAAGCAATGCCTGTGCAAAGGCAAGTCCCCGGTTGGAATGCAGCACAGGCCGAATCACAGCCGCATCACTGTTCACATCCCGATCCGCACCAATCAAAGGTTTGATCACACTGGTTCCCTGCACTTCATGATCATACTGGCGCACAATCCATTCTTTGGACGCGATATTGGGACGGGAAAGAAGATCAAAAAGCAATTGGTTGAAATCTGATGGAATTGACAGCACTGGCTCATACAATCCGCGTTCTTCCGGGGATTTCCAGTGCGCATCAAATTCCCATTGGGGAAAACCGGATTTGAGCAGATCCATTTCAATAAACGCGCAGGTTTTTCCCTTGTAACGGATATGCAGCGCGCCGGAATCTGTGTATTGACCAATAACCGTACTTTCCACCGCGTGTTTTGCAGACAGGGACATGAATCGCTCCAAATGCACAGGCTTCACTGCCACTGTCATGCGCTCCTGAGATTCGGAAACCCAGATTTCCCACTGATCCAGTCCCTCATATTTCAATGGCACTTTGTCCAGATCAATTTCACATCCGTTGCTGAACCGTGCGGATTCGCCCACAGAAGAGGAAAGCCCGCCCCCGCCATTGTCTGTGACAAAGGCTATCAGTCCATCATCTCTGGCTTCCAGCAGAAAATCGTGCATTTTCTTTTGGGTATAGGGATCACCAATCTGCACATGACCTGCAGGTGTGTTTTCGGAAAAACTTTCTGAAGATGCTGTAACCCCGTGAATTCCATCCTTTCCCACACGTCCGCCGCACATGATGACCAGCTCACCCGGAGAAGTTTTTTTCTGTTCGCAGGGTTCGCCATTGATATTTGCAGGCATGAGACCCACAGCAGTCACATAAACAAGGCATTTTCCCATATAACCGGGGTGAAAGATAACCTGTCCGAAAGTGGTGGGAATGCCGCTTTTGTTGCCACCGTCACGCACGCCTTCAATCACGCCGTCCAGCAGACGCCGGGGATGCAGTTTCGGTTTGAGATTTCCATTGTAATCGCGGGGCCCGACACAGAATCCATAACCGCCCATAAGCAGTTTTGATCCTTTGCCGGTTCCCAGCGGATCACGGTAAACGCCCACAATACCGGTAATCGCGCCGCCGTAAGCCTCCATATTGGAAGGGGAATTGTGGGTTTCACCGGTAATCACATAATAATGATTTTCATCAAAACGGCCTGCTCCGGCATTGTCCCACAGCACAGAAACCACCCAGTCTTTGCTTTTCTGCAGTTCCAAAGTGGGAGCCTCTATGCAGGTTTTGAAAAGACTGTTGACCGCTTCCACAGAGCTGTCTTTCCCCTCTCTGTAATGGAAAAGTCCCTGAAAGGTATTGTGATTGCAATGATCACTGCGTGCCTGTGAAATATATTCCAGTTCAATGTCTGTGGGATCAGAAAGTCCCACAGCCGCGCGGCGCGCGATAACATCCGGTTTGCGGAAATAGGAGCGGATGACCGGAATATCATTGGGATTTAAGGCCAGATTCCGTTCATCACTGAGTTTCTGCAGGCTCTCATTGCTGTCAATGGGAATGGTCGTGACCGTAGGCATGTGATTGAGAATCACTTTGGGGATGATGAACCCAATGCCGGTTTCCGGATTCCAATCCTGCTTGGAAAAGATTTTCCACTGCTGGATAATATCATTGGCAAGAATCTTTCTGGCAATGATGTCTGCATGCTGTTCATTCAAATCTTTGCCCCGGAGACAGTAGCGTTTGGACGTGTAAACGGCTTCTCCGGATTTCAGCCGGATGCCCAGAATATCCTCCACTGCCTCAACAGCAGTCGCGCCTGCATTGTCCCGCACGCCGGGCCGGAATCCCATCCAGAGAATCCGGTCAAATGGCAAATTCAAAGGCGCAAAAGAGGAAATCTGCGTGACAGGGTTGGTGAAAAGTTCCGTCCGTATCTTTTCCAGTTGTTCCTGGGAAAGTTCCGCATCAATGGTGACAATATGAACGGTACGGACATCTTCCAGTACAATGCCGAAATAGTCTTTGGCTTTCCGGCATATTCCCCGTCCCTCCGGATCGGAAAGATCGGGTTTCAATGTGATTTCAAGTCTGTGTGCCATGGTGCTTATATTTTCCTTTTAATAAGTCAAACATCTCATCTTCACTGACAAAATCGTTTTTTCTTCCATGTGCAGTGGCATTTGCAAGACAGATGTCTTCCAGAATTTCAGAAAATTGAGTAAAGAATTCTTTTATTTTTCCATCACTGATTATGCGTTTCATTCGAAAACTGCAACAGATTCTCATAAACAGATTCCAAAGCATTTGCCTGACGGTTTAAGCAATTTTAATCAGCTTCCATTATCTGCTTCACCAGAGTGTCAATCTCTTTCATTTCTTTGTGTAAATGTGCCTTGATTTCCAGCCGCAGCTTTCCCAAATGAATGCCCTCAATTTTCTGATCCGGATCAACATGGACTGCAAGGAATTCTGAAACCGAATCATGGGCTTTTCTTCCCAGTTCCGCAACTTGCTGATGTGTTGCATTTTTCCCGTTAAATTTCGGCCAGTAAACATCAAGGATTTTCTTGCAGACATCTCTTGCACCGAACAGTCCTTTTGTCTGAAAATCTTTCATCATCAGATTTGGAACAGTTGAATTCAGAATTGCTGCAAGCCAGTATGCTTCCTGCAAATTTGCGGTTACGAAAGAATATCCTTTGCAGTCAGCAATAAATTCAAAATCCAAATCTTCTCTTTTAACAACGGTTGCATTTGCATCTTTTGCAGATGTATTGTAAAGAACCAGATAAGGTGCGTTAAGGTTCTGTGCTGTGAGTTTGTTCTGCCAGTTGAGATAATTTTCCGAGGAAATCTTTTCATTTTTTTGGGTTCTGTGGATTTGCCAGATATTCTCTGCCTCCTGAAACCATCGGGCTGCATGTCTGTATCCTTCTTCCAGAAGTTTTCGTGCGGAATAAAGTCTGATTTCTTTTGCACCGTTTTTATCTGTTCCAACAGTTACAGGCAAAACAACCAGATCCGATTTGTAAAGCGCAAAGGGCAGAATGCTTTTTGAAATTGCCGTCCGGAAAAGGAAACAGCTTTCCATTTTTCCGGAAAGTTTCAACCCCTTCCAGGGCACTTTTGCGTCAGTCTGTATGTCATCTGATGTTTTGATATGGAGCGTCCTGTCTTTCCAGTCAAAATCCTTTTCCCATCCTTTCTCAAAAGCCATGTCAATCTGCACAAAATAAAATGCTCTGGGAACAATGGTTGCTCCCTGTTTGAAAGCCTTTTTGTAAGGATTTGTTTTATTTTGTGATTTGCTTTTGCATGTGGAAAAAGCTGTTGAACTTCCCTGCTTTATAAAATACCATCTGTCTGGTTCCTCTTTCAGTTTGGGGCATGCTGTTTTCAGATTGCAGTTGTGAGCGGGCATTCGTCCTGAAAAGGAAATTCCATTAAGACCGGAAGCGGGAAATGCTTTTTTGATTTTTGATTTCCCGGCAAACAGCACACAGGCAGGAATACGGAACAGCGGGGATACATTTTCCAAATCCCAAATCTGTGTCAGACAGAAACCTTTTGCTTCTCCGCTTCTTGTATTGCTGTGATGATCTGCACTGAAAAAACTTCTTGGCAGAACAAAAGATATCTTTCCATTTTCATTCAGGAAAAAACTGCTGCAATGAGCCATGAATATGGCGGCGATTTCAAGATGGGGCATATTGGCCGCACGCAAAGATTTTACCTTGAGTCTTTCAGCCAATTCTTTCAAGAGATTCTGATATTCTTCATTTTTGATTGAACTGTAGGTGAACCAGGGCGGATTGCCAATGATATAGTCAAATTTTCCTTTCAGACGGAAAAAATTTTCCGCGTCCTCAGATTCGGACAGGGGATTCGCCAGTATCACATTGAAGTGAACCGGCTTTTTTGCTTTTGTGATTTCCTTTCCCAGAGCAAGCAGCACAGTGGTTTTTGCAATCTGCACACTCAAAGGGTGAATGTCAATTCCGTAAATATTGCTGCTGATTTCTTCGCCTGTCATGCCGGGATTGATTTCTTTCATGCGGTGAATCACGGCACGGAGAAAGGAGCCGCTGCCGCAGGCCGGATCAAGTATTTTATCCTGCGGTTTGAATTCAAATTCATTCACAATTCTTTCACACAGCCAGTCAGGTGTGTAATATTCCCCCAGCCCGTGCCGGGTGTCCAGATCAATGAGTTCCTGATAAACACCCTTGAGAATATCCTCATCCACATTGCTGAAATCATAAGCGGAAATTTCCTGCGCCACAAGACGGAAAACCTTTTTGAGTCCGCTGAAACTTCTGTCACTGTTCACCCAATGAAAAAAATCATTTTCCACAAAATTCTGAAGATTGTGTCTGCTGAAAATGTCTCCGCTGAAGATGCCCGCGAGATCATCCTCATCAATGTACTCCCGGCTGCTTACAGCGGCAAGGGCCAGGATTTTGGAAAAAATGCTGAGCCAGGTGTGAATGAGAAAATTTTTCTCACTGTCATCAAAGGTTCCGTAGGCTATGGAAAGAAATCTGCGCCACTGCTCAAGGGAAACCTGCACCTCCCCGTATTTTTTCACATCTCTGAAATGTGCGGACAGAACCCGGAAGGATTCAATGAACACCGCACTCTGATGGCCGAAAGATTCCTCCATGCGTTTCAGTGTGGCTTTCTGCTTCTGCTCCCTGAAAAGAAAACGGTCAATCCAGTAATAAAAATCCTCCGCGTTGTCTTCCGAAAGGGTGAAGGAAGCCGACTCCACCTCCTCCAGACGCAGTTGATCCTCTGTCAGATTTTCCAGATCGGCAAGCTGGGAAACATCCGGGGCGAACACCTTCCAGGTGAGGCAGTCCGATGCAATCAGAGTGAAATTGTAGCCCTCTCCGGATCGGAACTGGCCGAGCATATAGCCTGCCAACTGCTCTTTGGCATGTTTCAGTGACACTTTCAGGCTGTTTTCAAATTCAATGATAATCCGGCTGTAAAGGGTGTCCGCACTGCCCCGGTGCAGTCTGTCTCGGCGCGGAATGTTCAGCACTGCGGATTCCGAACCTGCTGTGATTTTGTCAATGATGTCTTCAATATCCTTCTTACCGGAATACAACCGGTTGAGCAGGTCTTTGAAGGCTTCCTTTTTCACGGCTTCCTTGTTTGCGGAAGACACTTTTTTCCGGTAACTCTTAATCAGCTCTGCGCGCTGGTCTGACATTTTTGCCCTTTCCCGCGGATGTTCTGATCAAATACAGCGATCTGTAATCGGTTCATGATGCACAAAAAACTGACACCCTTCCCTTGAGGGCAATGCTGTTGCCTTAAGGGGCAGACACTTTAAAGTCCCCCTTTTGCAAAGGGGGATTCAGTGGGATTTTCAGGCGGTTGAAAAAAATCCCCCCCCCTTTACAAAAGGGGGGAGAAAAAATGCTTAAGGCAACAGCATTGGGGGCAGGGGGAGGGGATTTGAGAATCAAGGGATTTGATTCACTGCCATTAACTGAAAAACACCCGTGTAATGTCGTTGTAGAAAACAAAAATCATCAGAAGCAGAAGTATGAAAAACCCGGCCTGCTGGGCAATCTCCCTGAAACGGGTATTGACCGGTTTTCCGGTAAGGATTTCAACAGAAAAGAAAAACAGATGACCGCCATCCAGCACCGGAATGGGCAGCAGATTCAGAATGCCGAGACTTACACTGAGCAGCGCGATCCAGAACACCAGTTCGGAAAAACCTTTTTTCGCCATTTCTCCGGACATCTGGGCAATGACAATGGGGCCGCCCAGATTTTCTTTCACCGGTATGGTTCCCTGAATCATCTTGCCCACACTCAGCACCGTAAGTCGGCAGATTTCCCAGGTCTGGCGCAGACTTTCTGTCATGGCCTGAAAACTGTTGAGGGTTTTGTGCTCCCTTTCCTGGGATGCGGTGATGCCGATGATATAACGCTCGGTTTCCTCACCAAAAATATTCTTTCCATTTACCGTTTTGGGGATAACTCTCAAATTCAGTTCATTCCCCGTCCGCCGGATGCTGACAGCCATTTCCTTTCCGTTGCTCCCGGAAATCATGGAAGCCATTTCTTCCCATGTTTCCACAGCCTGCCCATTGATGGCCACAATCAGATCCCCTTTCTGAATCCCTGCCGTATAGGCGGGAGAATCCGGCTGCACGTCTCCCACCAAAGGCTTGGCAATGAAAACGCCCGAAAAGCGGAACAGTGCGAAAAAAATCAGGATGGTCAGAAGAAAATTGAACACAGGCCCGGCCGCAACAATGAGAATCCGCTTTATCACATGTTTATGGGTGAATGAGACAGGAATGTCTTCGGGCGGAATCTCGGCATCCGGCTCCTCACCCACCATTTTCACAAATCCGCCCAGGGGAATGGCAGATATGCGGTAATCTGTCCTGCCCACCTTTCTGCCAACGATCCGGGGACCGAAACCCAGAGAAAAGATTTCCACACCCACCCCGCACAAACGGGCCAGCAGAAAATGTCCCAGCTCGTGGAAGAAGACAAGCACACCCAGAACAACAACAAACGCAACAATACTGGTCGTCATGATAATTTCCAACCCATATTAAAAATTAATAAAACAAACTGATCTGTCAAAATTGACTTTGGGCGGTTCAGCCACAAAATGAGGAAAAGAGAGCGGCCGCAAATTCAAAATTGACAAAGCAGCACTGCATTTTCCGGAAATTTCTCCGGATTTGGATAAATATAAGCATTCCTCCCTGATTTCAATATCTGTTTTTTCGTTCCAACGATTTTCCGCAGGGCTGACCAATGAATCCGGACCAAATGATCCGCATTCCCATGAAAAAATGCGGGAACATATCATTTTATAACAGAAATGGCATCCGTGAGGCCCAATTGATCCGCACTGAAAACATCCTGGGTACGGTTCAGCACCTCAATAATACTGCTAATCTGACGCATGATACGCTTATATCCCGCCTCTTCCCGATTCATTCCTGAGATATTGCCTCCGCCCATACCGTGTTTAAAGACTTCCAGAGTCTCCAAACCGAAGCGAATTACCTCTTCCATTCCCATCATTTCAACAGAAGACTTAATTCCGAGGAAAGCAGTGTCAATAACGCCTTGCAGAATCCTGTCAAAAAGGTTGTGCGGAGGTCTTCTTTTTAACGCTGTTATCTTTCGCATAAAGGTTCCTCTGCTCTGAGCGGTAAGGTTTGCCTGTGTGACTTCTCTTTCAAACTCAGTCTTATAATTTTCCCATCCGGTTAATATAAGTGGCTCTATATACACATCATTGGCACCAGAGAACTGGCTGTAAATGGAAAATTTATGTCCTCGGGCTTTCCACAAAAACAGGTTGTCAATGAGCATAGCACCTTTCTTCCTTGAATGGTTTTTATATGCCTGAATCATGATGTAAAAAGACATCGCTGTTCCTTGGTTGTTGCCGAAACCAAGCAAAAGCAGATCTTTTCTCCCATCCCTGTTCTTGCTCATCCGAGCCAGATCCTCTTCAAATGACATAGCACACCTCCTTATGATGTGCGGTTTCAGATAAAAAATCTAAAGCAGCGATTATAACCAGACTGAAGTGTCTATGTATTGTAACAATTCGGTTTTCAGCAAAAATTTGGCTTATTGCAAAATTTATGAATGAAAAATACGGTTGGTTGTTTATCATTGATGTCTGCTTTGTTTTTCAATCCTTTTCTCCACCTGTTCTCTTGCCCACCGGTCAGCGGCAAAAATATCATCCAGCTCCGGTTTTTCAGTTACGGTGTGTCTGTCCATGATTTCCTGAATCAGCAGGGGAATGGCAGTAAAGAGGATCTTTTTTTCCAGAAATGCCGCCACTGCCGCTTCATTTGCAGCGTTGAGAACTGCGGGCAGGGTTCCGCCCTTTTCACAGGCCCGGAATGCCAGTTTCAGGCAGGGGAATTTTTCCCTGTCCGGTTCATAAAATGTCAGGTTCTGCAGACCCGCAAAATCCGGAATCGGCTGACCGATGGGAAGTCTTTCCGGAAAAGACAAAGCATAGGCTATGGCCCCTTTCATGTCCGGAATCCCAAGCTGCGCCATCACAGAGCCGTCCCTGTATGCCACCATGGAATGCACAATGCTTTGGGGATGAACGAGCACCTGAATGCGGTCATAGGGAACACCGAAAAGCCAGCGGGCTTCAATGACCTCCAGCCCCTTGTTCATCAGGGTGGCAGAATCAATGGTGATTTTTTTGCCCATATTCCAGTTGGGATGCCTGAGGGCCTGTTCCGGTGTGATGGAGGAGAAAGCATCCTTTGGGGTGTTCCGGAAAGGCCCGCCTGAAGCGGTCAGCAGGATTCTGTCCAAATCTTCCCTGCTCTGCCCGGAAAGACACTGGAATATCGCGCTGTGTTCGCTGTCCACCGGCAGAATGTGCACGCCTTTTTCTTTGGCACGCTTCATCACGAGTTTCCCGGCCATGACCAGGGTTTCCTTGTTGGCAAGGGCAATCCGCTTTCCCGCGTCAATGGCCGCAAGGGTGGGCTTCAGTCCGGCCGCGCCCATCATGGCTGCCACCACCGTATCCGCCTTTTCATGCGCGGCAGCAGCCATATATCCCTGCTCTCCGCAGAGAATTTCCGTGCCGGTATCAGAAATGAGCCGGTGCAGGCGATCCGCTCCCTGAGCATCATATGTCACTGCCAGCAAAGGACGAAACTGCCGCACCTGCTGCGCGAGCAGATCAATGTTGGATTTGGCTGTGAGCGCGGTAACGGCAAAACGATCCGGAAACATTTCTGCAATCCGCAGCGTATTTCTGCCGATGGACCCGGTGGCGCCGAGGATGGAAAGATGTTTTTTTAAATTCAGTCTGTTTTCATTCATAATGTATCCATGTTCCTGTGTGTTTGCAACAGTGCCGGATTTCAGGCAGAAAATTCGGCAGTCACAACTGTGAACTGATGTTAAGTTAATATTGTTTAAACATGAAATTCAAATAATTGCAATTTATGCTGACAAATTTGAATTGCAATGAGCACCAGAATTTCGGATGCGGATTTTGCGGAAGTCATGCCCCTGTGTGAAAGAAATCGTCTTTCTGACGGGATTGGGCTGTTTCTGAAACACTGTTATTGGGATAATTTTTTCCTGTTTTTTTTACGGTAAACTGAACAGTCAATCCAATACGCGGAAAATTTACGGCAACTGCTCTGTATCATCATTTTTATGAAGAAAATCAATCATCAGCTTCGTCATATCTCCGGTATGGTTGAAATAGCCTTTGACCGTATTGTGAATCCCCTCTTCAATCTTATTGCTTTTGTCCAGGTCGGCAATACTTTCAGCTTCAGCTTTCTGCTCTTTGATTTTTGCAATGAACATCCGATCCTGCTTTACCTTCATCTCAAAAAACTCATTGAAGGTGTTCAGCAGTTCGGATTTGTGCCTGCCGAGTTTTCCCATTTCCTGCTTTATGCTTTCATACTGCAAACCCTTCACAGCGGTCTGTTCTCTGATTTCTTTCATTTTCTCAATGGCTTTCCGCTCAACCCCCTCATAATCCGCAGCAGACAGGCGGTATGTTTCCAGTTTCAGTTCATACGCGTCCTTGCGGGGAATCACTTTCCAGAGAATGGGCAGGATATCCAGCAGGATAAAAATGGAGGTCAGCAGCCAGTTCCATTTTCTCACATTGAAATTGTTCTGACTCAGCTCATCCAGAGCATTGCTGCGGGCCAGAAAATCCATTGCGGCTTTGCTTTCCAGGGCCTGCACTTTTTCATCTCTGAGATTTCTGAGCCGGGCAATCTCATTTTTTCTGTCTTCCATCAGACTGCTGTTTCTTGCTGTTAGGGCAGCAAGTTCGCTTTTCCCGAATTCCACAGACTCTTTTTTCATGCCAAAATCTGCTTTTTCCCTTTCCGCAGCATGGGCAAGCTGCTCTTCCAGCCTGCGGTACTGTTCTTCGCTTTTCTGTATCTGATCGTTGAGACTTTCAATCTTGAGTTCAATGGATCGGGCAACCGGCCCATGTCCCTTTCTGCCGGTGCGGGTGCTGCTGCCTGCAATTTCATCTGAGAGTTCCTCATGGGATTTGTTCAGTTCCTTTCTCAGTTCTGAAATTTCCTTTGCCGTGTTTGCCACTTCCTTTCTCAACTCAGAGAGTTCCCTGCTTTCACCTGCCTGATTCACATGGGCCAGGGCATTTCCCTTTTCACTGATCTCCGTGTTCAGCTTTGCGACTTCCGCTTCAATGGCATCAATTTTCTCATTGTAATCTTTGCGGATTTCCTCTTTTCTGCCTTCATTGCGGGAAAAAATATGCTCCTCAATGTTGTCGCTGAACAGCCGCAGCACAATGGGATGGGCTATGGCATAGGCTATAAAAACCGCAATAATCAGACGGCTGAAAACCGAAAAGGAAAAAATGTCTCTGAACAGAGAATTGCCTTTGTCAAAGGTGATGATCAGATAGCGATCTATGTTCAGGATGATCAGTCCCCACAGAAACCCGAAACATACGGACAGGAACAGATGATCCCTGAATATGGTGGAAAAAAAATAAGTTCCGGACCACAGGGCCAGCACGGCAGGCGTGAGTACCAGCCATCCCAGCGCGATGTATTTTGTCTTTGTGCTTTTGGAACAGTCTTTCAGAAGTTCCGGATCCGTACCGCTGCAGAAAAGAAAAAAGCGTTCCATGTCAGAAAGTTTGGGGAAACGGATACGGCCCATCATATGGAAAAATGCACGCAGTCTGCTGCCAATAAAAGTGAAAAAAGACACCATCATCCTCCGGAGGCCGGAAGAATCCTTTGTGCCTGATGATTCATTTGATTTCCGATACTTTTCGTTCCAGGTTTTCAATGAAGCCCTCTAAGATTTTCTGTATGGTTTTAAAATAAATCTCCACCTCGGTTTTCATGGATGCCCCCGCATACTCATATAATACAGGGATATCCCGGTACTGTTCCAGTTCCAGGAACTGGGATTTCATGTTCTGCAGAAATTTCCTTCTGCCGGATGCAATGGTTTCCGAGATTTCCTCTATTTTTTCATTGGCAAATCCGGCCAGACGGGTCTGCAGTTCCATGCCGATGGGAGCAGCAAGCGCATCAGCCAGGCGTCTGGCGATTTCCAGTTTCACATTTGCATAAAATTCAAAAAATATCTCCCTTTTATGGAAAATCATCTTCATTTTTTCCACAGTCAGCCGGTTTTCCTCTTTCTGCGCTGCGGAAGGGAAAATCCGGGCAAGCAGTCCGGGCTGTTTGTTGAGTTCCTCTGTGATTTCCCGAAGGAAGCGGTCATTCTCGCAGCCCAGATACTGTTCCAGTTTTTCAGCTATCAGATTCAAATCTGCTGAAAAATCAAAATAATGTGATACCAGATATGTCATTGGCCTTCCTTGATTTTGGAGACAGGGTGGCAAACACCCGCGCATATTGCCTGCAATTTTACCTGAGCGCGTGCCGTGAAGCAACAGATTTTTTTCCTTATCATCATTTCCGGAAATTTCCGGAAAGGGAAAAGCAATAATTTATCTCATAAATGAAAAAATGCTTTCCCGCTTCAATCCCTGTATTGACTTTCTGCACAGCAATGACGTATAAGTATTTTCTGCGTATTTTTCAATCCGTTTTCCGGATGTCCGTCATTAAGATGCAATGTTTTATATATCAGACAGTTGTGGACGCCAAAAGGAGAAAAGCATGACAGCCCTGGCAAGTTTTTCCGTTATGGTTATCGCCATTTACATTCTTTCCCTTATCACCGAGGATTTTTTCATTAAAAGCCTGGATCAGATTTCAGCCCGGTGGAAACTGCCGTCAAACGTGGCAGGTGCTTCGCTTATGGCTGCGGGTTCCTCTGCGCCTGAACTTTCCATTGCCATTCTTTCCCTGTTCAGGGAAGGCGGAGCGCACAGCGATGTGGGTGTGGGAACCATTGTCGGTTCAGCAATCTTTAATATCCTCATCATCACCGGATTCTCAGCCATTGTCCGGGAAGCCAAAGTCACCCTGCCGGCCATTGTGCGGGACACGGTTTTTTATCTCATCAGCATCATTCTGCTGATGGCTGTGTTCTGGGATGGCCGGATCGAGGTGCAGGAATGTCTGGTATTTATCTTTGCCTACTGCGCATATATCGCATTTCTGCTGTTTTTTTCCCCGGAAGAGGAGCCGGAAATGGAGATACATCCGAAAATGCCCCGTGAAGGATTTTTGGGAAAAATGAACGCGATGTTCAGCCGTATGATCGCTCTGGCTGCCGGGGATGCGGAAAAAACATATATCCGGGCTTTTTTTGTATCCATCCTTTTCATCATCGGACTGAGCTGGATTCTGGTGGATCAGGCTGTGATTTTTGCCAATGCAGTCGGGCTGCCGCCCGTCATCGTGGCTCTGACCCTTCTGGCTGGCGGCACTTCCGCACCGGATCTGATTTCTTCCATAGTGGTGTCAAAGCAGGGACGGGGAAGCATG
>CAZDIU010000103.1:0-15451 GCA_964505535.1 uncultured Desulfobacterales bacterium
ATCGCGAGATCACAGGCAGCGACAAGCTGACATCCTGCGGCAGTGGCAATGCCGCGCACCTGTGCAATCACCGGCTGGGGAATTCTGTGAAGGCTTTCCATCATTTCCGTGCATACAGCAAATATCTCCCGGATCCGGTGAATATCTGTGCCGCTTTCGCTTATTTCCTTCAGATTGTGCCCCGCGGAGAAAACCGGGCCTTTCCCCCGGATGATCAGTACGCGGATATCTGCTTCTCCGGCTGCCTGTTTCAGTTTTTCCTGCATATCCCTCATGACTTCCAGGGAAAGAGCGTTGCGGTTTTCCGGCCTGTTCAGTGTCAGCCATCCCACCGGACCTTTTTTTTCATACAGTACTGGTTGTGTCACAGCATCATCTCCTTTGTTTCATATTTTCTTTTGCAACTGAATTCCCGCGGGCAGGAATTCAAAAAAAATGCGAATCACAGTTTTGACGGTTTCTCTGTGATTCGCATTCATTGTCTGTCTCTTCCGGCAGAACTGATTCAGTTTGTGCTTCCGTTACTTATGGGATTTTTCCGCTTCAGTCTTTCCTGCCGGTTTTTCGGAAATAGCGGCCTGTCCGGACAGTTCAGTTTCCATCATTTTCCGGAGCGCTTCAACTTTGCCAGCCAGCAGTTTTGCCTGCCTTTCATCCAGTTTCAGCCGTGAGGCATTTTCCAGATGACGCAGGGCGTCCTTCAGATTGCCGCTGCTGGCCGCCACATCGGATTTGTACAGGAAAGGCATAAGATTTATCCCGTTGAGCTTTTCCATGGCCGCATTACGGGCCTGGCCCGTGGTGGCAAATGAAACCGCCTTTTTCAGCAGACAATTTGCATTTTCAAGAGGATATGAAGCGTCCTTCATCATTTTATCCGCTTCTTCCATGAAATAGGCATATGCCATGCCGGATACTTCCTCTTTTGTGTAAATATCTTTCACAGATTCCGCAGGTGTCCGGCCTTTCAGAGTGACAAGCAGTTCTTTCCCTATGGGCGCAAACCGCCCTTTCCATATCTGAATTCCGATATCTGTGGGTTCAAGACAATACTTGGAGGAATTGGAATAAGATGCGGCAATAATAAGGGTAAAAAGGAGAGCCAGTCCCGCTGCACCATACCGGATCATCCTCATCAGCGGATCTTCCGGTTTTGCGGCCTTTCTTTCAGCTTCGGCTTTGGCTTTTGCGGCTTCCTCGGCGGCCTTTCTTTCGGCCTCAGCTTTTTCCGCTGCTGCCTTTGCCTCGGCGGCCTTTCTTTCGGCCTCAGCTTTTTCCGCTGCTGCCTTTGCCTCGGCGGCCTTTCTTTCGGCCTCAGCCTTCGCGGCCTCCTCGGCAAAATCGAAATCAAATTTGCGCATCAGCACATTTCTGCTGATTTCCTGACCAAATGCCGGAGCAGCAAATCCTTTTTGGTAAACCGCATCCGGTGCCGGTACGAAAAGGGGGTCCGCTTTCCATGCCCCGAACTTTCTGCCAATCAGTTCCTCACGGGGCGGAGGCGAAACCCGGGACACGTCGGCAAAATTGAAATCAAATTTGCGCATCAGCACATTTCTGCTGATTTCCTGACCAAATGCCGGAGCAGCAAATCCTTTTTGGTAAATCGCATCCGGTCCCGGTACGAAAAGGTTTTCCGGTTTCCATGCCCCGAATTTCCTCCTGATCAGATCTTTGGGAGAAAGCCTTTCCTTTGCCGGAGTTTTTCCCGGTTTTCCGGTATCCTTTGTTGATGCGGCTCCACTGCTTTCCGGTTTTGCACCGGCTTTCCCCTTTGGATCTGTTTTCTTTGCTGCCGCCTCTTTCTTTTTGGCAGCAGGTTTCTTTTTTGCCGTTGTTTTTTTTGCCATAAAAAAACCTCTTTGAATTCATAGTCGTTTAGCGTATAATGAGCAGTTCAAAAGAATGACAGACGGTTTGCACAAACTGTGAAATAATAAATAATCAGACAATATTTGTAAACATTTTTTTGCCGGAGTCTTCATCAAGATGCCCGGTGATAAGCCAGATGGTGAAATTTATCAGAAATTTCTTTTCACCTGCCGATTCAGGAAAAATCAGCCTGAAGCCGTATGCAGTCAGCTTTTCTTTGGAGAGACTGCGGACAGGAATTGACAATATCCGCCATGATGTCCGGCTGAGCGAAATTTTCTGCAAAGCTCTCCGGAATATTGTTTTCCAGGTTATTGTCCGCAGACTCCGCGCGGAGGAAATTCTGACTGCGGAGGAAAATCCGGACATCACTCAGGCCAGAGATGAATTTAAAAGACTGTGCCTGGAGATTATGCTGGGGGCTGTCAACAGGGCAAAACTGGAAAATGAAGTGCAGATTGACACCCTGGCCCAGGCAGCCGTTATCAAAATGATGCAGGAGGAAGTGAAAAGCCGGTATGAGGAAATTTCTGATCGGTTCAAAAATGTGATCCGCAAATATGAGATGGCAAACAAAACGGAGCAGGCCATTGCTGCGAAAAAAAAACTCTCCGAGATGGAGAAAGGGCACAACAGGGAAGAAATCCTGGCAGATATCGGCAAAGAACTGTTTTGCTGCTTTGCTGAGGCCCAGCATCCGGATGCAAACGAGATGCGGCGGATCAATTTCGGGGACAGCGCAGTGGTTCCGGACGACTTTCTGGTCAATCCCATGTTCTGCGTGAGCAATTTTTCAGATGACTATTTTATGCTCAGGGAATATCATATTCTGCTGGGCCACCGTCTGGAAGACCCGGACAAATATGATATTCTGGTCCCTTTCATACAGAATCTGCTGGGGGAGATTCTCTCCAGGCAGCCCGGAGTTCCAGATGATGCGGCTGAGGACTGCTCTCCGGAGCTGATCAGCGGATGGCTGAAGCGGAAAGAGAACATGGACATCCTTTTGAACTGCTTCCAGTCCGAATACCAGTGCCGGATGCTGAAAAAAGACGGTGTAAAAGGGGAAAAAGCGGACTGTCTGAAAAAGTGGGCATATGAGCAGAAAAAATGCCTCAACCATGTGTACCGGAGATTCCGAAAGGCAGGACTGATCAGACGGATTATCGCAACCTATGAAATGCAGCCGGTGTATCCCTATTATTGCCCTCCCCTGGTTCCCCAGGTGATTCTCCAGTTTTTTCTTTCCTTCCGGATGCGCAGGACGGTGATCAGCAGGCTTCGCCGCCTGAACCGCTTTTACGGCAGTTCCTTCAGCATTGCCCCGCTGCGGAAAATTCGCCGGAAGCTGTGGATTCTTGGGAGAAGCAGCAAAAAAGGGTATTTAATCCGTTTTCTAAAGGATCTGAGCCGTTATCACCGGGATCGCCAGAACTGTCTGATGATCAGAGCGGTCACGGATTCTGTCAATATTCTTACAGAAGAAAAAATGTGCAACCTTTCCAGGGCCAACTGCAGTCTGTATGAATTTCTGCTTTCCCATGAGTATGTTTCGGAAGAAAAACCGCTTATCAATCATGTGATTGTCAAGGCCGATGTCCGAGGTTCCACTGATATTACCCACCGCATGATGACGCGGAATCTGAACCCGGCCTCCTATTTCAGTCTCAATTTTTTCGATCCGATCACAGAAATCCTTTCCGAATACGGTGCGGAAAAGGTTTTTGTGGAAGGCGATGCCATCATTCTTTCCATCTGTGAACGCATGGACAGGCCTGAAGGATGGTACAGTGTGGCCCGTGCCTGCGGGCTGGCCGGAAGGATACTGTCCATTGTCCGGCAGTGCAATTTCCGAAATCAGAAGAACAGTCTGCCCATCATCGAACTGGGGATTGGCATCAGTTACAAAAACACCAGTCCGGCTTTTCTTTTCGACGGCACACACCGCATTATGATTTCATCTGCCATCAATCAGGCAGATCGGCTTTCCGGATGTTCAAAAACAGTCCGCAGACAGATGCTCAACCGGAAAACACCTTTCAATCTTTATGTTTTTCAGACCCTTTCCGATGAGGATATGAACAACACTTCCGATGATCTGTATCAGCGTTACAATGTGAACGGTATCGAACTGAATGCAGCGGGGTTTGAAAAACTCAAAACCGAGATTGATTTGAAATCTGTGGAAGTGGGAATACGGGCTTTGGACAAAAACAGGGTGCGTTTTTATACCGGCAGATTTCCCACGGTGTCCGGAACCTATCAGCGTCTGATTATCCGGGAAAGCCGGATCCCCCGGGTGGATCCGAACACATTTGCCATACTCTCGCTGGGAAGAAAAAAATACTACGAAATATGCACCAATCAGAAACTGTTTGAGCATATAGAAAATATCATGAGAGAAACCTGAAAGAAAGGAGTGCATATGTCCGATGGTCTGGATGTGATGATTGGGGATGATGATCCGACTGTATGCAGAGAGCTGTCCAAAGAGGCGGGAAAATTCCTGTCTGGTTTGACTTTGTGATTTCACCTGCGGATAAAAACCGGATTTTGCAAAAATCCGGTTTTTTCCGGATCACACATTCAAAATTGACAAAGCACCGGATTTTTTTGTTCAGGATGCTGCTGACCGTCTGGAATTTTCAGTACCGCACCACAGCAGCTCCCCAGGTGAAACCGGAACCGAACGCGGGCATGAGCAGCAGATCGCCTCTTTTTATGGTTCCGTTGTCCACAAACTCGGCCAGAACCAGGGGGATGGTCGCTGCTGTGGTATTGGCATATTTCTGCAGATTGTAGAGCACCCTGCGCTTGTCAATGCCCAGATGCTCGGAAACCGAATTGTTGATGCGGAAATTGGCCTGATGGGGCACCACCCAGTCCACATCATCCACCCCCAGCCCCAGTTTTGCCAAAACTGATCTGCTCACTTCTGTCATTCGGCGCACAGCATTGGAAAAAAGATTTTTGGAAGAAGGCATTTCCGGATACAGATCGGCATTTTCCCCAAAATTGGCGGGATCATAATCAAGTACCGGACGTTTGCCGATATCGTACATTTTCATATGAATCCCGTTTAAGGCGCCGGCTCCGTCCGCATGAATTTCAGTCAGAAGGATCTGTGAGCGTTCATCCACTGCCGGGGAAACCACCACAGCACCGGCACCGTCTCCGAAAAGCACGGTGATGGCCCTTCCCCGAATGCTGAAATCCAGCAGGTTGGAGTGAATTTCAGCCCCTATGAGCAGAACATTCCGGTACATGCCTGCTTCCACAAAGGACTGTGCCATCTGCAGGCCGTAAACAAATCCGCTGCACTGCTGGCGAATATCATAACAGGGAATATGCGTGTCTGCCCATCCCAGTTTGTCCTGCACAAAAACACCTGCTCCCGGAAAAAAGAAATCCGGGCTCAGGGTGGCAAAGATGATGCAGTCAATTTCTTCTGCCCTCACCTCCCCTTTAGCCAGCAGGTTTTCCACAGCTTTTTTTGCCAGATCCGAGGTTCTTTCTCCGGGTTTGGCATACCGCCGCTCCTCAATTCCGGAACGCTGGCGAATCCATTCATCACTGGTTTCCACCTCCGGGGGGAAATCCGCATTTCTGACCACATTTTCAGGAACATACATTCCTACGCTTCGGATATGGGCTTTGTTTTTCATGATCTGTCCTTACTTCGGATTTTATTTTTGTTTTCAGCCCCGGCAGGGCATCACATAACAGAGTGCTCCTGTTTATATTGGGAATTACGCAGTTGATAAAAAATCAATTCCGAAACCCTTAGCGGTCTGTCAAATAAATTCTTTTGCATCAGAAATCTCCACAGGAGTGCCAAACTGAAAGTTTGGCAAAACCCGCAGAGAGGACAGTCCCAAACTTTCAGTCCGGACTCCTCAGAATGTCAGAAAACTTAATTGACAGACCACTCAGGGTTTGTAAAAAAATAACCCGTACCATTTTCCTGTCCGGAAACCCTGAGGGTTTATAACAGGTTATTTTGATACAGACGAAAAACACCCTGAGGGATTATCCAATCAACTGCGTAACGCCTATATATATTTGATACATGCAAAAAACAAGCGATCTTTCCGCATTTTTCCTTTTTGTTTTTTTCCCGTATGCACAGTGGCAGACAAAGATCGGACAGTCTTTTTTTCAAATCTTCCGCGACACAGCAGGCACACTGCATTCCCTTTGCAGCCGGGAGAAATGGCATCAAAAATTTTTTCCTTATTGCCATTGACAGCATTCTGTGAAATTGATAGAAATCAAAGTGGAAACTGGGGAGTTTTCCCCTGATGAACAACAACACAAAAGGAGGAAAGTTTCAGATGAAAAGGAAATCGTTGGCAATGGTGATGCTGGTGGTGGGTGTATCTCTGATCTTTGCGGCCGCTGGTCTTTATGCGGGAACAAAGGCCGAAGATGTAATCAAAATGGACGGTGAGTATCCCCACACAAAGGGAATTGTTGACTTTTCCCACAAAAAGCACAGCACGGATTACAAAATCGGCTGCGGTGAATGCCACCATGACAAAGACGGGAAACCCCTTGCGGATATGAAAGAAGGGGATGAAGTGCAGAAATGCAATGACTGCCACAAAAAACCCGGTGAGATCAAAGGCAAGGAGGCAAAAGACCTGCAGCCTGCCCAGAAACGGGAATACCATGCCAATGCCGTGCATGATAATTGCATCGGCTGTCACAAAGAGTTCAACAAGAAAAACAATACCACCTCTGCTCCGGCATCCTGCAACAAATGTCATCCGGGCAAAGAAAAAGAATAAACATCCCTTGTGAAAGGGATGCAAAAGGCAGTCTTTGAAAAAAGGCTGCCTTATTTTTTTGTTCTGCTGCGGGAAACCGCCGCATTGCGCACCAAAGCAGCAGCCCATTCCGGGGTACCCAAAGCATGGATATGGGTATAGGTGGCAAGAACATTTTTATAACAAAGCCCGTCTTTCTTTTCCCTGATGCCTTTGCCCCGTTTCATGGAAAAGACCATGTCTTCAGCTTTTCCCCGAAATTCCAGCACATGGGAATAGTGGAATTCATGTCCCCGGATTTCGGTTCCTGCCGGAAAATATGGATTGCCGCCGCTCACCTGAACAATGGTATAGCCATGCCCCTGGGGTTTGGCGGATAATCCGAAGACAATGGGCAGCACCCCTGTCATGGGATATTTTTTTTCTTCCAAAATCAGGCTTTCTCCCAGAAACATCAGCCCCCCGCATTCCGCATAGATGGGCAGGCCATTTTCAGCCAGACTGCGGATCTGCTCCCTGAACTGCTGTCTGTCAGCCAGTTCCCGTGCATGGGTTTCAGGAAACCCCCCGCCGATATACAGGGCATCCACATCCGGAACAGAAGCATCCGAAAAAGGGCTGAGAAAAAGCAGACGGGCCCCGGCTTTTTCCAGAGCCTCCAGATTTTCCGGATAGTAAAACTGAAAAGCCGAATCCCGTATAATGCCGATGACAGGAGAAATTTCTCCGGCAGAAAAGGACATGTCAGGGGATTGGGCAAAAGGAAGAGGAACAGCCGCAGCTTTTTCCGCAATCCGGGCCAGACCGTCCAAATCCAGATACTTTTGTGCAATTTTTGCCGCAGCATCCACAGACTGCGTTGCCCATGCATGTTCATGGCTGGGAACCAGTCCCATGTGACGTTCGGGAAAAGACTGTTCATCCAGTTTGGGCAGAGCCCCCATGACCGGAACTCCGCAGTAATGCTCTATGCTGCTGCGGAGATTGCTTTCATGCCGGGAACCGGCCACCCGGTTGAGAATCACACCGCTGATCTGCGCATCCGGATCAAAACGGCAGCATCCGGAAACTATGGCAGCCATAGTGCGTGTGGTTTTGGTGCAGTCCAGACAGAGTATCATGGGCGCTTTGAGGAGCTTGGAAAGCTCGGCTGTACTGGTATCTCCGTCAATGCTGATGCAGTCATACAATCCCCGGTTTCCCTCAATGACAGCAATATCACCTGCCTTTGCACGGAACTGAAAGGAACTGAGAATATCTTCCGGTTTGATGAGAAAGGTGTCGAGATTGTAACAGGGCCGATCAGCGGCCAGTGACAGCCAGCCCGCATCAATATAATCCGGTCCTTTTTTAAACGGGGCAATGGAGCGTCCCCGTGATCTCCATGCAGCAATCAGACCGATGGACAGCAGGGTTTTTCCTGCGCCCCCGCGCAGAGCGGTGACAACAATTCTGGGAAAACTCATAGATTATCTTTTTGATGATTTGAACGCGGCTGCATTGGCAACCAGGGTTTCAGCCCAGGCAGGTACGCCCAGGGCATGGATATGGGTATAGGTGGCAAAAACATTTTTGTAAGCGATGCCATCCCGGCGGTTGAGAAAACCGGTACCGCGCTTCATGCGGAAAACCATGTCACTGTCTTCTCCTCTCCATTCCAGCACACAGGAATAGCGGAATTCATGTCCTTTGATTTCTGTGCCCACCGGATACCAGGGATTCTGCCTGTCCACTGTCGCAATGGTATAGCCCAGACCCTGGGGTCTGGGGGAAATGCCGAAAACAATGGGCAGTACCCCGGTCATGGGACAGGTTTTTCCCTCAAGCACCAGTGACTCTCCGAGATACATCAGCCCCCCGCATTCGGCATAGATCGGAAGCCCTTTTTCTGCCAGTTCCCGGATTTCATTCCTGAATCCGGTATTTTTTGCCAGAATCTCTGCATGGGTTTCCGGAAAACCGCCACCGATGTAAAGGGCATCTATCTCCGGAACAGTCGTGTCTTCCGCAGCCCGGATAAAAACTGTTTCCGCTCCCGCCTTAACCAGCGCATCAATATTGTCAGGATAATAAAACTGAAAGGCTGAATCCCGGATAATGCCGATTTTGGGTCTGCCTGGTGACGGGAATGTGTTTTTCTGAGCAGGATATTCTCTGTCTTCCAGCGTGAAAACATGCACAGGGGCAGATTGCGCTATTTTCTCCAGTGTCTCCAGATCAATATATTTTTTTGCAATTTCTCCTGCTGCATCTGTGGCATTTTTTGCCAGCACATGTTCCGGAGCGGGAATCAGCCCCATATGACGTTCGGGAAAGTGGTGATCTTCCAGTCTGGGGACAGCTCCCACCACAGGGACCCCGCAGTAATGCTCAATATTGCGGCGGAGGTTCTGTTCATGCCGGGTTCCGGCCACACGGTTCAAAAGGATTCCCTGAATTTTCAGATCCGGATCAAACTGCACACATCCGGAAATGACCGCAGCCATGGTGCGTGTGGTTTTGGTGCAGTCTGCACACACGATGACAGGTGTTGCCAGAAGTTTGGCAAGTTCAGCGGAACTGGTGCGGCCTTCCAGATCAATGCCGTCATACAGTCCCCGGTTGCCTTCAATTACAGCCAGATCATTTGGCAGGGTATGGGTGAGAAAGGACAGAAGAACATCTTTTTTTTTCAGCAGGAAGGTGTCCAGATTGTAGCAGGGCCGACCAGCCGCAAGGGCCAGCCAGCCCGCGTCAATATAGTCAGGACCTTTTTTGAATGCTGATACGGATTTGCCATATTTTTTCCATGCAGAGATAATGCCGACCGTGAGTGTGGTTTTTCCCGCTCCGCCCTGCAGGCCTGCAATGAAGATTCTGGGAAAATTGAAACATAATCTGCGCATCAGAAAATATGGGAAATCAGCCTCTGATGAACAAGGCCGGAACGGAAATTAATCTTCGTGTTCCGCAGCAGCCTGCTTGCCTGTGCCGGGAAGTCCGTACATGCTGGTGCTTCCGCTGGACCAGTATTCCAGCACTTTTTCTTCCACCAGTTTGTTCACGATCTTTTTCGCATCTCTGGGTTTCATATCCAGAATCTTGGACAGGTCATTGAAATAGAACTTGCTTTTGGATTTGAGTTTTTTCGTAAGTTCTTCAACGATCAGTTTTTTTGCATCTTCGTATTCCATGTTTCAACCCCTTTCCGTAACTACAGGGGATACCCTGCCATAACAGGATATCCCCTGCGGATTATGTGCGTCTGATCAGGTTGGGATGCATCAGACTAGAACTTGAACTGTGTAGACTGACGCCATGTGTAGTAAGCCGGATCACGGAAATCGTCAATCAGATGATGCGTAAACTCAATCTCGCATTTCTCAAAGAATCTTTCCCATCCGATGCGTTCGGCCCATTCACCCAGCCGTTCATATTTTCTGGCATCCGCTGCATAGGCTTCGACCATTCTTTTGATCATGGCTGTCATATCGGGCCAGCGCGGTGTGTCATTGGGCAGGAAGCCCACAACCACTTTGGAGAACTTGGGCATACTCACGCGGTTGGAAACTTTTCCGCCTGCCATGAGAACAATGCCGTCGCCTTCTTTGTCGGAAAGCGGCATGGAGGGACACATGGTGTAGCAGTTTCCGCAGAACATGCAGCGTTCATTGTTTACCGCAACGCTTTTCACCTGTTCGCCGTTGGGCAGATCCACTTTGGAGGGTTTGATGGCTCCTGTGGGGCATGCTGCAATGGCCAGGGGAATTTCACACATTTTGTCCAGCCATTCATGATCCAGCATCGGGGGTTTGCGGTGATATCCGAGGATGGCAATGTCGGAGCAGTGAACCGCACCGCACATGTTCAGACAGCAGGCCATGGAGATGCGCAGGGGAGCGGGAAGCCGCATGTTCTGGAAATCAGAGAAAACCGCATCCATGGTGGCCTTTACTGTGCCGGAAGCATCAGTGGCCGGTGTATGACAGTGAATCCATCCCTGGGTGTGAACGATGTTGGTGATGCCAGCGCCGGTTCCGCCGATGGGGAATTTGAAGCTGCCACCAGCAAATTTGCGTCCGGCCAGATCCTTTTTCAGGGCATCCACTTTGGATTTGTCATCCACCATGAACTCAATGTTGTTGCGGGTGGTGAAACGCAGGTGACCGCCGCAGTGTTTTTCAGCGATTTCACAGATTTCACGGATCAGGCTGGTACTCATCAGACGGGCACCGCCGCAGCGAACTGTGTAAACCTCATCTCCGCTTTCTGCCACATGCACCAGAACACCGGGTTCCAGAATTTCATGATACAGCCATTTTCCCTTGTTTTTGGCAATGACCGGAGGATAAAACTCATCGTATTTTCTCGGACCGATATCAGTGATCCGGTCTTTCATCGGATCTTTCGGGTCGTAACCTGAAGAAATAAATGCCATGGTGATTTCTCCTCCTTATCTCTGATGATGTTTCCGGTATTCGTTAATGTCACGCTCCCAGCCGCCTTCCACTTCGTCTTCCTTCCAGAAGATGTAGGGGTTGGAGCGCGGTTCCAGAACGTGGCGTGCATCGGGTTTGATGTTGAGCACTTCCAGCATCTTCTGCAGTCCCTGACGTTTCATCAGTTCGCCCAGACGTTCGCGGTTTTTGCCCTCTTCCATCCACCAGTCCCATACACCTTCAATGACTTCATTGATCTCATCATAGGGTTCTTCAACCGGCAGGAAGGGAACGATCAGGGAGCCCATCTGTGCACCGTCAAGGATCGGAGCTTTGGCTCCGGCCAGCATGGACAGACCTCTTTCATCGCCGATCCGCAGGGCTCTGGGCATGACGTTGATGCAGTGCATGCAGCGCACACATTCCCTGTTGTTGATCAGGAGTTTGCCGCCTTCGTATTTCATGCACTCGGAGGGACACAGAGCGATCACTTCCTTCTGAATGTCGAATTTGCCCCAGTCACGTCCGGCATGTGCACCCGCGTTGGGCGGGAATTCGCCGCCGACATAGGCCGCAACTGCTTCCTGATCGACTTTGATTTCATCTTTCCATGTTCCGATGAAGGACAGGTCAGCACGGGCAATGGAGGCCACGCAGCAGTTGGGACAGCCGTCAAATTTGAACTTGAATTTGTAGGGGAAGGCCGGACGGTGAAGCTCATCCTGATATTCATTGGTCAGATTGTAGCACAGAGCCTGTGTGTCATAGCAGGCATATTCACACCGGGCCTGACCGATACAGTCTGACGGGGTGCGCAGGTTGGAGCCGGAGCCGCCCAGATCCTGGTTGTGTTTGTGAGTCAGTTCATAGAAGATTTCTTCCAGCTGCGGTGTGGTGGTTCCCAGGAAGATGATGTCTCCGGTGGAGCCGTGCATATTGGTGATACCGCTGCCGCGCAGATCCCAAATATCACAAAGAGATTTCAGATATTCGGTTGTGTAAAATTTGCCGCCCGGCTGGTTGACACGCATGGTGTGGAAATGGGCAACACCCGGGAATTTTTCAGGCTGGTCACAGTATCTTCCGATAACGCCGCCGCCGTAGCCGAAAACACCCACGATACCGCCGTGTTTCCAGTGCGTGGTTCCGTCCTGGAAAGAAAGTTCAAGAATTCCAAGCAGATCTTCCACAGTATCCTGGGGAATCTGAAACTCAATTTTTTCTGCGTTCTTTGCCCTCTTCTCAGCCTGCTGTTTCAAATCGGAAACAAAACTCGGCCACGGACCGGATTCAAGCTGATCCAACAAAGGGGTAGCATGCTTCATTGATTTTACCTCCGTCTTCAATTTGTAAATTAACCATCCTGACTTATCGACTGTAAAAAACAAACCCTTTCAGCCGGAAAAGATTCCCGCTGTGCAGGAACAGGTCCCAAACCTGAATCTGCCATAACAAAAAATTGCATTCAGCAAATAAATGCAATTTGTATTTCTTCAGAAATTATACACAAGAAAGTCTCTTATAGAATCAAATGCGGCCAATGTCAATAAAAAAGCATGTTTTACATCAATTTCCCTTCCTGCAGGGTCTGATACAGGATTTTTGCATGTTTTTCAAGATTTCTCCTGATTAAAGGAAGTTCCGGACTCTGATCCGGATATCCCCCGGCAGTGTCAAAGGCCATCCTCAGTATCTCATTTTCCGAAAGGGAACGGGCATAGTGCAGGAAGAATGGGGGAAGCGCGTCTGAAAAAGGCGGTTCTTTCTGCCGAAGTCCCTGAAAAAAACCTTCCACTGTCGGAAAGACAGCCAGATCATCTGCCCATACCAGATCGCCGGTTCCCTCTCTCCGATCCACACGGGTATGAAAGGAAAGTTTTATGAGAAAAAGAAGCAATGCATAAACCAGATCCGACTCATCGGCTTTTTCAGGCGGAATGCTGACAATGGGAAAATATTGCCGGATCGTGATCAGTTTCACCTCACAATGGCCATTTGCAATCTTTGCAACAAAATCTCCGGCCCCGTGATGCCAGGGAAATATATGCTCAAATGTCTCAATGTTGCAGCACCGGGTCAGAATCATGGCAACCTGTCGGTATATCTCACAGATCTGCTCCTGGGCCAGAAAAAAGGCGCCTTCCGGATCCCACAGCACTGTCTGCTGTTTCTCACCCGGTGCCGAGGAAATGTGGAATTCATGGAATCCATCAAACCATTCTCCCAGGAACATGGGGAAATTCCTGCCTGCAGCACAGGTTCCGCTTCCGAATTTCCATACGTTGGGAACAAAGGAAAAGGGAAAGCCTTTCAGGAGACTGTATTCCTTCCCAATGCAGGCTTTGCCGGATTCGGATAGGGCCACATTCAGCACAAAAGGAACTGTCATGCCCCGAGCCTCAGCCTCAATCTGTGCAGGATGATAAAACTCTCCGTGTTTTTCCAGACAGATGCGCACAGCAGTGATTTCATCCGGGGAAACGGCATGTCCAGGCCGCTGGGAAAAAACAGTGGCCATTGCCCGGAAATGATCGGTCCGGAGGAAATCTTCCGCAGCCTGAAAATAATCACCGAAAGATACGGGAGAATTCCCTGTCAATGAAACAGGGTTCCGGTTCATGGGAATGGGCTTTTTCCAGTTTTCATCCCCTTCCCGCACCGGCCTGTCCCTGTGATACAGAAAAAAGGAAAATACGGATGAGCCGGAATTATTTTTCACGATGCCTGTCAATGTCCTCGAGGATTTTGGGAGCGACCTCGTATCCCAGTTCCAAAGCCCGGTCGCAGTGCTTCACCGCGTTGGCATATTCGCCTTTTTCCAGATAGGCTATGGCCAGATTGTTGTGAGCAACCGCAAAATCCGGAGCCAGTTCCAGGGCTTTGAGGCTGTTTTCTATGCTTTCATCCGGCATCCCGTTCATCAGATACGCGCTTCCCAGCGTGGCAAATGCCTGAATATACCGAAAGTTGAAAGTTGTGGCCTTTTTAAGATTTTGGATGGCTTCCTCCACCTCACCTCTCTGAAGATGGACAAAACCGATATTGCCGTATCCCTCGGAAAATCCGGGTTTCATTTTGACTGCCTGTCTGTTGTATGCCAGGCATCCGTCCAAATCACCGCGACGGAGACAGAGTCCTCCAAGCTGCACATATGCCTCAGCCATACCGGGGCTGTCCTCAAGAGCCCGCAGCAGCTCTTTTTCTGCCTCATCATATTTTTTCAGGCCGATAAGCCCCACTGCCAGATTGTAACGGGTGTTGCCGCAGTCCGGATTGGCCTGAAGAAGCGCCTGCTGCCGTGCAATGTACTCCTGCACGTCTTTGGGTTTTTCGTTCTGGATTTTATCCATAATTTTCTTAGATCCTTCCTGATTGATTTTGTTTGAGGGTTTTTTAAGGCAGCATACGGATATTGTCAAGGATTAATAAAAAAACATTCCTGTCCGCCTCCGGCGTCTCTGCTGCACATCCACGGCAGTGAGTCAAATCCGCTGATGATGCGGAAACAGCATCCCCCATTCCCCTGAGAGAGGAAAACTTCTGAATGAACTGATTTGACCCACTGCCCGAATCAATAACAACTGTCCGAATTAAGGGTTGAATCCGCCGATGCGAAATCAGTTGGTTACAAAACAGACTCCCCATGTACGATTTTATAATATCCTGTTTTTACTGATTTCAGAGTTTTAACCCTTAACTGGCATTAAATATAACAGCGCATTCTGCGCAGACTTTTCAAAAAGCAGAAAACCTGCTGCCTCCAATCGGTGCTTATGCTGAATCCGGATTGCTTCATGAATTTGCAGGGGATTTTTTCTCTGCCATATCTGCCAGGGCCGACAGGGCCATAAAATATCCCCGGTGTCCGAATCCGGCCATCTGTGCTGTCACAATGTCAGAAATCATGGATTTGTGGCGGAAGGCTTCTCTTTTCCAGATATTGGAAAGATGGATTTCGATAATGGGAACATCCAGCAGCAGCAGCGCATCCCGGATTGCGACGCTGGTATGGGTGTAGGCTGCGGGATTGATAATCACGCCGTCACATTTCTGGAAAGCGCTCTGAATTTTCCCCACAATGTCCCCTTCCTGATTGGACTGAAAGGTTTCCACGTCCAGACCCAGTTCTTCCCCCTGTTTTCGGAGTTCCCGGTTGATTTCATCCAGACCTGTCTTTCCGTATATCTCCGGTTCCCGCTTTCCCAGCATGTTCAGGTTGGGGCCGTGAATCACCAGAATTTTTTTTGCGGCACTGCTGTTTTTCAATGATGTTTCTCCCTCACCCTGCTATGATTTTCCTGAATTCAGCAATGGTTTTCTCATAATCTCCGGAGCCGAACACTGCAGAACCCGCGACAAACACATCGGCTCCGGCCTTTGACACCTTTCCAA
>CAZDIU010000104.1:0-15441 GCA_964505535.1 uncultured Desulfobacterales bacterium
TCACTTTGCCGGAGATTCTGCGCTCCAATCTGGCTGAAGTCATTCTGCGCATGATTGCGCTGAAGCTGGGCGATATTAAGGAATTTCCCTTTATTGACCGTCCGGCAGACAAAAGCATTCAGGACGGATTCAATTTGCTGGAGGAACTGGGCGCGATTGTCCGGGCTGAAAAGAAAGAGGGAGAGGAAAAACCTGTTCCCTATGTTCTCACCGAACGCGGCAGTACAATGGCCTCTCTGCCTTTGGATCCGCGGTTGTCACGGATACTGCTGGAAGCCACAGAACGGGGCTGTCCGGAGGAAGTCAGAATCATTGCAGCCGCTCTCAGCATTCAGGACCCCAGGGAACGGCCTGCGGAAAAAATCAAGGCTGCGGATCAGGCACATGCCCAGTTCAAAGACCCGGATTCGGATTTCATGACCCTGCTCAACATCTGGAATACATGGCAGCAAACCCGTGAAAATCTGAAATCACAGTCAAAGATGCGCAAATACTGCAAAGAGAATTTTCTTTCCTTTCGCCGGATGCAGGAATGGCGGGATATTCATTGGCAGATTTCCCTGATTCTGGAAGAGCAGGGAATTCCCAATGCCGCTGCGCAGGAAACCACAGGGAAAAAAGAGGAAAAATCCGCTTTTTCCCCCAAATATGCTGCCATTCATCAGGCCATTCTCAGCGGATTCCTTTCCAATATAGCCATGAAAAAGGAAAAACAGTTTTACAAAGGGGCCAGGGACAAAGAGGTCATGCTGTTTCCCGGTTCCGGCCTGTTTGCCAATCCGGGAGCGTGGATTGTGGCCGCGGAGATGGTGGAAACCACACGGCTTTTTGCCCGGATCGCGGCTCATATTGATCCGGAATGGATTGAACCCATTGGCAAAGATCAGTGCAGATACACATATCTCAAACCCCACTGGGAACGAAACCGGGGAGAAGTCACAGCCACCGAGCAGGTCAGTCTGTACGGCCTGATTATCCATCCGGGGCGGCCGGTTTCCTATGGCCGGATCAATCCTGCGGAAGCCACAGAAATCTTTATCCGCAGCGCAATTGTGCAGGGAGATCTGCGCCAGTCCTTTCCCTTTATGGAGCATAACCAGCGTCTCATTACGGAAATTCAGGACATGGAAGACCGGATGCGCAGACGGGATCTGCTGGTGAGCGAGGAGGATTTGTACCGTTTTTACGCAGATCGGCTGGAGGGAGTCTGTGATGTCCGTTCCCTGCGGCATCTGCTGAAAACCCGGAAAGATGATTTTCTGCGCATGAAAAAAGAGGATCTGCTGCTCAGTCTGCCCAACCCTGATGAACTTTCCCAGTTTCCGGAGCAGATTTCTTTGGGAAACACCGTGATTCCCTGTGAGTACAAATTTGAACCGGGAAAAGAGCATGACGGTGTGACACTGAAAATCTCCTCTGCCCTTGCGCCGTGCATTGCGCCCGAAGCTGTGGACTGGGTGGTTCCGGGACTGTTCCGGGAAAAGGTCACGACTCTTATCAAAGGACTGCCCAAAGAATTCCGCAGGCAACTGGTTCCGGTAAATCAGACCGTGGATGTCATTGTCCAGGACATGCCCAGAGAGGAGAACATTCCCCTGATTACCGCGTTAAGCCGTTTTATTTACCGGAAATTCGGCACTGACATTCCCGCGTCCGCGTGGGATACCAAAACTTTGCCGGATCATCTGAAAATGCGCATTTCCCTGCGCGGGCCGCACGGTGAGGAACTCCGGGCCGGAAGAGATCCCGCGATTCTGGTGCAGGGCGCAGCTCCGCAGGTGAATCCGGATGATTTTGCAGCCGCACGGCAAAGATGGGAGCGCAGAGGCATTGCAGAATGGGATTTCGGAGATTTGCCGGAAACGTTGACACTGAAAGGGGAAAAAGGAGAGAAATGGACAGCTTATCCGGGGCTGAAGATTGAGGAAAACGATCTGTGTCTGCGCCTGTTCAAAGACAGAAGCGAATCCCTCAAATCCCACAAACAGGGCATTGTCCGGCTGTTTTCCCTGCATTTTGCCAAAGAGGTGCGGATGCTCAAATATCAGTTGGCTTTGCCCGGCAGTTCCGCACTGCCCGCACGTTATTTCGGTGGCAGCAAAGTGCTGGAAAAAGAAATGCTGGACAGCATTCTGGAAAATCTGTTTTCTCTGAACATCCGAACTCCTGAAGAATTTGAAACCCATGCGAAAAATGCGGAATCTGTGATTGCGGAAAAAGGAATGCAGAAACTGCGGACAGTCATCCGGTTGCTGGACGCGTATCATGAATGCCGGACAGTGCTGTATGATCTGGAAAATGCGAACAGAAACAGCGCGGGACTCATACAGTTTCTCGCTGGGCTGCGCAACAGTCTGGCCAATCTGGTGCCGGAACATTTTGTCATTTTGTATCATGAGGAACGCATGGTGCATCTGGAACGCTATGTCAAAGCCATCGCGATCCGGGCACAGCGGGCAATGCACAGTTTTGAAAAGGATCAGGCAAAAGCAGCGGAAGTGAAAACCCATACAGATCGGCTCAACCGCCTGCTCAAAGAATTGTCTCCCCATGTGACAGAGGAAAAAAGAAATGCAGTGGAGGATTTTTTCTGGTTATTGGAAGAATACAAAGTCTCACTCTTCGCGCAGGAACTCAAAACCCCGGTGAAAATCTCTGCCAAAAAACTGGAGACTCTCTATGCGGACATACAGCGGATGGTGTGAAAGAGTTCAGATTTCCGAAGTTTTCAAATCAATGGGGAACCGGTATAAAACCGCATCATCTCATCATCCCTTTCAGCACCTGGTCATTTTCCTGTACAGCATTCCATGGCTTTATCCTGCATATTTTTTATTTGCATGAATGCTGTATCCTGTTTATAATACCCATTCGCCATTGATCTGAAACACAGGTTTTTCAGAACACACGGAAAATTCTTTTTTCCTGCCTGCAGGCATCTTTTCAATGGGGAATCGGCATAATAGCGAATTGCCATTGACTTTATGCAGTTCAGTCATTTTTTCCCCAATGCCGATGAACTGACACCCCTCCCGGATGGAGGGGCGGGGGCAGGATGAATCAGTTTGAAAAACGGTCAGTTATGCCCATCCCCTGACCCCTCCCGGAGGGAGGGGAACCGCGGGTTCATCCGGTGCTGAAAAAGCGGCGGTATTGCATCAAATCAATGGAGAATTAGTATAATTGTTATCTCCAGCCCATCCCAAACACAGAAAAGATCGCACATATCCGCTTATGAAAATTGAGGAAAGCCGTATTCAGCATCTGAACAGAAAAGAAATTCAGCCCGGACATTATGTGCTGTACTGGATGCAGCAGTCTCAGCGGGCAGAGTGCAATCATGCCCTGGAATACGCGATATTGCAGGCCAATGCACGGAACTTGCCGGTGCTGGCGGTTTTCGGACTGAGCGCTCAGTATCCGGAAGCCAATCTGCGCCATTACACCTTTATGATCGAGGGACTGAGGGAAACGCGGGAGGAACTGGCCCGGCAGGGAATCCGCATGATTATCCGCAGGGCAGAACCGGATAAGGCAGCGGTGGAGGCCGGAAAAAATGCCTGCCTGATTGTCTGCGACCGGGGATATATCCGCCATCAGAAACAATGGCGGCAGCATGTGGCACAAAAAGCTGTGTGCCCTGTGGTGCAGGTGGAAAGTGATGTGATTGTGCCGGTGGAAACCGTTTCTTCCAAAGCCGAATATGCTGCCCGCACCATCCGTCCGAAGCTGGGCAGGCATCTTGATTTTTATCTCAGCGGTTTCCGCAGAACCCATCCGCATGTTTCTTCGGCACAAAAGGAATGGGGCATTCCGGATATTGGGGATTCCGGGGACTGGCTCAAAGATTTGGATATTGATCGGACAGTGTTTCCGGTTTCCGATTTCTGTAAAGGCGGAACCTCTCAGGCTGAGATGCTGTTTGAGAAATTCATTGCTGACAAACTCAGCCGTTATGACAGACATCACAACCGGCCGGAAACTGGTGATGTTTCCTGCATGAGTCCTTATCTGCATTTTGGCCAGATTTCCCCGCTGTGGCTGGCCCTGCGCATCAAAACGCTGGAAAACAGATATCCGGAAGCGGTTTCAGCCTGGCTGGAGCAACTGATCATCCGCCGGGAACTGGCAGTGAATTTTGTTCATTATACCCCAAATTATGATCATTATGACTGCCTTCCGCTCTGGGCGCGAACCACGCTCCATGAACACCGTGATCATCCCAGGGAATATCTTTATACTGCCGAAGAACTGGAAAAAGCCCAAACCCATGATGAATACTGGAATGCTGCCATGTCCGAAATGATCCTCACCGGTTATATGCACAACCATATGCGCATGTACTGGGGAAAAAAGATTCTGGAATGGAGCCGGACGCCGGAGCAGGCATTTGAAACCCTTTTGCATCTGAACAACCGGTATTTTCTGGATGGCCGTGATCCCAACTCTTACGCAGGGGTTGGGTGGATATTCGGCCTTCATGACAGGGCATGGAAGCAGCGATCGGTTTTTGGGAAAATCCGGTGCATGACTGCATCAGGTCTGGAGAGAAAATGTGACATCCGGGCATATGTCCGGAAAATCAGCAGTCTTTCGGGAAAACAATGAGCAGAAAATATCATCTGCTTTCATTCTTTATATTTACATTTACATATTTTTATCCTATTCTGAATATCAGAACAGAAAACAAAAAAATGCAGGCTCATCAGAAAGAGGATACAGACATGCCGGAAAAATTGTCAGGAGTGGCCCCGGAACTGCTGAAAAAAGCAGTTGAAAAAGTGAAACATGCCAGACCTGCCTATGCACAGATACTGGAATTTCACGAAAAACTGTTTATCGTCCAGGAGCAGAGCCTCTCTGCGGTGCGGATAGGGTCCATCTGTCTTCCCCCGGATTTGGCCAGACTGAAAAAAAATGAAAGAATGCCGTTGATTTCCAAAAATGATTTTCTCATTGATGCGGATCTTTCCCGATCCCTGTTTGCTGAGATATGGGAAATGGCGGCAAATCCTGAAAACGGACTTCCCGCATTTGCTGCCGCGGGGAAAAGGGATATTCCCAAACCTGAGCCTGAACCCCTGTTTTCCGCTGTTCTGAACGAAAACAGGGAAGTGTTTGAGAAAGCAGGTCGGAAAATGGGCATGGATCCGCAAATTGCCGAATTCCTCGCCATAAGCAGCCTTGTTCCCTCTCTGAGGGTGTGCAGCCATCAGCTTTCCCATCATCTTGATTCGGACAACTGGGAGGCCGGATACTGTCCCGTCTGCGGAAGTATGCCCAGCCTTTCGGTGCTCAGGGAAAAAGGGGACAGGCATATGATATGCGGTTTCTGCCGAAAGGAATGGGCAGTTTCGCGTTTTCTCTGTTTCCATTGCAATACTGCGGATGCAAAGCACCATCAGTATTTTTACACAGATGAGGAAAAGGAATACCGGGTGGAGGTCTGCGATCAGTGCGGGACTTATCTGAAAACGGTGGATATGCGGAAAATGGATCGTTTTTTTTACCCTCCTCTTGAGGAGATTGTCACGCTTCATCTGGATATGAACGCACAGGGAAAAGGGTATCACAGCCTTTGGGATCTGTGATGAGCCAAACTGAAAGTTTTGTGTTCCGGAAAGAAGTGTTCCCGCAAAACGGAAAGTTTGATTAATCCGTAAACAGTCTGAGGCCGAAAGGATGGCATTTCAGGGTGTTGCGGATTCATGAAAATTTGGCATTCCGGAAACCGATCAGTCTGATCCCTTTACTCAAAAGACAAGGAAAAACATACCATGAATACAGACAGAAAAAAATGGGGAGCTTCCGAATGGCTGGCCGAAGGAATTCGCTGCTTTCATCTGCCTGACGGGGTCAAAGCGGTGGAAGCCCTGAACAAATCCATTCAGCTCAATCCGGAACACCGTGGATCCAGCGGAGATACGGCCTATTTTTATCTGGGGAAAATCTATGAGGTGGAGGGACGCCTGGAAGGAGCAGTCGAACTGTATTCCAAAGCATTGGCTCTGTGGTCTGAAGATGAGGAAAGCCTGATCGGACGCGGAAGCTGTTTTTATGCACGCGGTGACTATGACAGAGCCATAGCGGATTTTGAAAAAGTCCTTGCCATTCCCCATAACAGGCGCAATGTTTCTCCGCCGGATCTGTACTACGGACTGGCTTTGAGCTGGTCCCAAAAAAGGGCGTATGGAAAAGCCGCTGAATTTGCCAAAAGAGCCATTGACGAATCCCCGGATTATGATGAATATGTGTATCATCTGAGAAACATCATAAAAGCGGATGAATCCGCGATACCGGATGAATCTGTATATCTCATGCAGTACAAAAAACTGCTGGCCGACATGGAAATGAAACTGGCCGGAAACTGAACCATCTGAAAGATCAGGTCGGAAATCAAAAAGACAGGAGAGGCCGTAATGAAAGATGAACTGAAGACCAAACCCCAGCTGATCGAAGAACTGGAGCAGATGCGCAGAAGGGTGGAGGAACTTGAATCGCAGATTGCCAGAATGGAAAGGGAGAAAGCCGAAGCAAGGAAAGAACTGGTTCGGCGGCAGGAACGGAAAGGTTTGCGTGCCAATATTGAATTCATAACAGATTTTGATATTGTGGATGCCAGGGGAATTGATATTTCCGAAGGGGGCATCAGTTTTGAACTGTATGAGGAACTGCCTTTTGAACTGCGTTTTGAGCTGGAAAACCGGCTCCACCACTATCGGGCCAATCTGGTCTGGGTCAAACGGATTCCCGAAGGCGGATTCCGTTTTGGTCTGATGTTTGTCCGGCCCCCCCAGTCAGGCGACTCTTTCTGAAATTTGTGCAGACTGCTTTTTCCTGCAACTGAAATCATGATAACTGTTGCATTTCTCTCCTAAAACCGTACCATTCTCAGTTCACGGCACATCAGATGTGCACCCGTTTTTTACCGGTCAAACCCTGATGGTTTTGAAAACCTTCAGGGTTTTAATTGATGTGCAGTCAGGCAAAAGCTGCTCCCTGCATCCCATTGCTTCATTCTGAATATAACAAGGGTAACTGTATGAACATACTTCTGATTTCGGCAAACACGGAAAAAATCAACATGCCCACCCTGCCGATGGGTCTGGGATTTGTGGCTGCTGCTGTCCAGCGTGCGGGACACAGGGTGCGTTTTCTGGATCTTATGGGAGTGGAAACTCCCCAGGAAATGACGAAAAACACACTGAGCGCATTCCGGCCGGATGTCATCGGCATTTCCATCCGCAATGTGGATGATCAGGTCAGTGCAGGCCCCCGTTTTCTGCTCAAAGAGGCAGTGGAACTTGTGTCGGTATGCAAAAAAAACTCTCCTGCCCCCATTGTGCTGGGCGGAGCCGGATACAGTCTTTTTCCTGAAGCCATGCTGGAATATCTGGATGCGGATATGGGCATACAGGGCGAGGGAGAAGCAGCCTTCACAGAACTGCTGCACAGGATGGAAATGCAGAAATCCTTTTCCGATGTTCCCGCTCTTTATGTCCGCGGAAAGGGATGCCAGACCCCGCGCATCTGCCTCAGTCTGGAGGAATGGCCCTTTCCCTCTCCTGAGCTTTTTGACGTGAGTCTGTTTCAAGACCCGGCTTATTATCTTCCCTTTCACACCCGCCGCGGCTGTCCCATGAAATGCAGTTACTGCGCCACTTCTGCCATTGAAGGGAATCTGATCCGCAAACGATCCGCTGGATCCGCTGTCATGGAACTGAAAAAATGGCGTGAGGCCGGGTTTTCCCGAATTTTTTTCACAGACAACACCTTCAATCTGCCGCCGTCCTATGCACAGCAGTTCTGTGAAGGTCTGGGTGCTGAAGATTTGAATCTGCAATGGCGGTGCATCATCTATCCCGGATATCTCACTGAAAATCTGGCAAAAGCCATGTAAAAGGCCGGATGCAGGGAGGTTTCTCTGGGATTTGAAAGCGGGAGTGACCCTGTGCTGCACGGGATGAGAAAACGCTTCACATCGCAGGATATCCGGCAATCTGCGCAGATGCTGGCGGATGCAGGTATCAGCCGGATGGGATTTCTGCTTCTTGGCGGCCCGGATGAAACACGGGAATCGGTTCTGGAAAGCCTGGAATTTGCGGATTCCCTGAAACTGGAAGCCATGAAACTCACAGTCGGCATAAGGATTTATCCCCATACCCGGCTTGCGGAAACTGCTCGTGCTGAACGCGTAATCACGGCTGAGGACAATCTGCTTTTTCCGAAATTCTACATCAAAAGCGGAATGGAAGACTGGCTGCGGAAGACAGTGACCCAATGGATGACTGATCGGCCCAACTGGATGGGATAATTTCAGAATCGTATATTTTTAACTCAAAGACACTGAGAATTTTGTCCGAAGCCTGATGGTTTGGGAGATTTTTGGGGCTTTTTGATAAAACAGCATGGAACACAAATGGATATTTTTGATAAACAGGCAGATATAAAAAATTTGAGCCGTGAGGAACTTCTTGCATGGCTGGCAGAACATAAAATTTCTTCCTACCGGGCAGGGCAGATATTCCGATGGGTATGGCTGCGGCAGACAGACCGTTTTGAGGAAATGAGCGATCTGAGTCTGGAAATACGGCAGGTGCTGGCCAAACATTTTTATGTGGGACGCCTGAAAAAGGAAAAGATTGAAACATCGGAAGACGGAACAAAGAAATTTCTTTTCCGGCTGGAAGACGGCAAAGGCATTGAGTCTGTCCTGATTCCGGAAAAGGATCATTACACTCTCTGCATTTCCACCCAGGCCGGATGCGCGCAGGGCTGCCGGTTCTGTCACACAGCAAAAGCAGGTCTGCAGCGCAATCTGACATCAGGAGAGATTCTGGCACAGATTCGGGACACAGCCGCAGGCATTGCCGAAGATGATCCCAGACGGCTGAGCAATCTGGTTTTTATGGGCATGGGCGAGCCGCTGGCCAATTTCCAAAATCTGATCAAAGCACTGGAAATTATCACGGACGGGGATTTTGGCATGAAGTTTTCCACCCGCCGGGTTACGGTTTCCACTTCCGGGCTGGTTCCCATGATGGAAAAGCTGGGCAGGGAAAGTGATGTGAATCTGGCTGTTTCCCTGAACGCGGCTGACAATGAAACCCGATCCATGCTGATGCCCATCAACCGCAAATATCCGCTCGAAATTTTGCTGGAAGCGTGCAGAAACTATCCACTGAAACCCAGGCAGCGCATTACCTTTGAATATATTCTCATCAAAGGAATCAATGATTCACTGGAAGATGCCAGGCGGCTGGTGAAACTGCTCCGGCCTGTGAAAGCAAAAGTGAATCTCATCCCCTTTAACGAGCATCCGGGCTGTGAATTCCGGCGGCCTGATGAAAACGCGATCCGCAGATTCCAGGAGATTCTGGTCAATGCCAATTACACCGCAGTGATACGCTACAGCAAGGGAGCAGATATTTCCGCCGCGTGCGGGCAGTTGAATGCTTCCCTTAATTCCATATGAAAAAAATGTCAGGTTATCCCCCCTTTTGCAAAGCAGGGCATTGCCGTCAGGTTAAGCACGGCGGAGTCCGAACTGAAAGTTCGGAAAACTGAAGCTGTTCGTAAAAACAGAGACGGACTTTCAGTTTGGCAGTCCGAAAAATCCCTGATCTGAGGGCATTCCGCAGAGAGCGGGAAGATGGCAGATATTGCCTAATACTCTGTGAATCTTGTTTTTGTGAGTTGCAAAAACCGGATTTTTCCAAAAAATCCGGTTTTTCTGCACACTTCAACGCATAAAATCAAAGTTGACAACGCACTGACTTCAATGGGGATTTGGTATCAGTTGTGTGCGGAGCCGGTGCAGATCCTGCATGGATATGCCCCTGCCTGTTTCCGCAGCCGTTTTTCTTATATATCCCAGCAGGTTTTCAGCCTGGGCCCGGTCAATCCGGATACCGGTTTCTTCCAGTAAGTGTCGGATAATTCCGGTTCCGGAATGTTTTCCCAGAATGAATTCCCTTTTGCCCCGGCCTATGGTTTCAGAAGAAAAGGGTTCATAGGTGCGGGGGTCCCGGAGCAGGCCCTGGCAGTGGATTCCGGATTCATGCTGAAACGCGGCAGATCCGATCAGGGGTTTTCCCGCAGGAATGGGTCTGCCGGATGCGCCTGCAACAAAACTGCATATCTCCATAAGTTGCTGGAGTTTCACCTTGCAGGACAGTCCTGAGCCAAATGTCAGGGCAGCGCAGACTTCTTCCAGTGGTGCATTCCCGGCCCTTTCCCCCAGGCCGTTGACCGTGACGCTCAGACACTGAGCTCCGGCTTCGGCCGCCATAAGGGCATTGGCCGTGGCCATTCCCAAATCATTGTGGCTATGGAATTCAAACGGAACACAGGGCAGTTTCCGGGTCAGGCCGCGTATCAGTTGATAAACGGATTTCGGCGTTCCAATGCCCACTGTATCCGCGATGCGGATACGGTGAACCCCGCATTCACAGGCCAGAACAGCAAATTTTTCCAGAAATCGGGGATCAGCCCGCAGTGCGTCCTGTGCGCCGACCGAGACAAAATCAGCGTCATGCAGGGCATATTCCACAGTTTTTGCCAGCAAATCCAGTATGTTTTTTTCATCAGTATGCAGCGCGTTCATATGGATGGCTGAAACAGGGAAACTGATATGAAATCTTCCTGTTTCACAGGCTCTTGCCATATCAATATCCCGCGTAACCGCACGGCACCAGCAGGTAAGGGGCAGGGAAAGATTCAGATTTCTGATCTGCCGTATGGATTCCTGCTCCGCATGTCCCATTGCGGGAATCCCGACTTCCAACTCGTCTACGCCTGCATCCGCAAGCATCCGGGCAATCGCAGTTCTTTCTTGCGGACCGAATGCAACCCCCGGAGCCTGTTCACCGTCGCGCAGGGTGCAGTCAATAATTTCAATAGGTTTGTTCACAGGTTTATCCATTTTTTGCTATTTCCGCTTTCCTCAGACAGATCAGTTGCGTGCGTTTCCAGTTCAGTTTTTCATAAAATCCGAGAGCAGTCGCGTTATTCCGGTCCGCAAGCAGTTGAAGACGGGTCACTCCTTTTCCAGCCGCCCATTTTTCCATATCCTTCAGAAGCGTTCTGCCAATGCCCCTGCCCCGGTAAGCCGGATGGACGGCCAGATCCTCCAGCAGACCGGCAGGCCCTCCTTCCGCAGTGGAGATCAGCAATTGCACAGAACACATGCCCACCACTTTTTTTTCGTGTTCCGCGACCATGATGCACCGGTTTTCTGTATTTTCCAGCATCATTTCCAGTCCCCTGCGCTGACGGGTTTCATGAAAACAGAAATCTGCTTCAATGGAAAACAGCATATGCAGCAGGGAAAGCAGATCATCCATATCGGTCAATGCGGCCTGCCGTATGAGGAAATTGTTTAAAAATATTTGAGATTTTGTCATGTTAAGAGTTCCGTGCCATATGCGTCTGACACAATTCCGATTTTCCATTGATTTGATGCAATGCTTTCCGCCCAAGCAAAAGTTTTCGGGTATTCAAAAAACCGGATTTTTCGGAAAAATCCGGTTTTTCCGAGGAACCGGCAGAAAATATTGCATAACTTTAACAGCGATTTTGTATAACACTGCACACCTTCTGATTCACCTGCCGAAATGCAGTAATTTGATAAAGCAAAATACATGCCATCGCCAGCATGGAGATGAATATGTTTATCTGTCTGTTATGACAAGGACAGTTATCCTGATTTGCAGAAAGGGCATCTGAGGCATATAAACAGTTTTGTTTTTTTATGATTTTCAAAAACACAATTTTGGAATAAAAGTCAGGGCAGCCTTTCTGCTGCTGCTTCCATGTCTTCGATAATTTCAGACAGGAGGGGCAGAACATTGACATAATCATGTTCATTGCATTTTTGCGGATTCATGAAGAATATTAAGTACCCAACCGAAAGTTTTCAGGTATAAAAAACCGGATTTTTCCGGAAAAATCCGGTTTTTCTGAAAACTTTACACCCGAAAATTTATGTTGCCCTACTTATCCCTGCAACGTCACTTAGACATATTTCAAATTTTATAAGACAAATTCTCATAAATGGACAGATTTTATGAGAGTTCATTTTATAAAATTTCATAAAAACGATGTTTTTAACGAGTTATATTTCATAAAATTCCCTGCAGCATGATATTTTTATGAGATATAGCTAAGTGACGTTGTAGGGTTATAAAATTTTGTTTTATTGCTTTGTCGACTTTGATTTTATCTGCTGAAGTATACAAAAAAACCGAATTTTTCAGAAAAATCAGGTTGTTAAAATCAACAGATTCAAGACTGGCAGAGAATTGTGCACCTCCCGGATCGATTAACAAAATGCTTGTACTGTATCTGTCTGACATGCTATATGTCCAAATTGGGGGTTGAATTCGGCAGCCTGCAATCAGTCGTCTCCAAAACAGGTTCTGTTTTATTTTACTGATTCTTTTTTTCGGGATTTGAAAATTGCTGATATACCGGTTTCAGTGTTCAGGTTTCAGTGTTCAGTGTCTGTCCCTGACACCCGAAACCTGACACCTGAACACAGGCGGTACATTAAGAAGTTTAATTTCCCTTAACTGCTGCACAGACAATCTGGATTCCAAACGGCCCACTCCCCATCCCTCGGAAGATAAGGATGGAAATTCCCTCCTTATATGGGACAGAGGGATGTTTTTTGGTGCATTCAAAAATCTTGCAAATACGGCTTTTCAGTCGGAACAGGGACAGCAGCATATCCGAAAATGGGGATTCCCAGGAAAGGACAAAAAGATGGGTGAGAAAATTACAAAAAACGATAACGGTTCATTAGATGTGCCCGATAACCCGGTCATTCCCTTTATCGAAGGGGACGGCACCGGCCCCGACATCTGGCGGGCTGCACAGAAGGTGATAGACAGTGCTGTGGAAACAGCGTTTCGCGGGAAAAAGAAAATCCGGTGGATGGAAACAGACGCGGGCGAAAAAAGTTTTGAGCGAACGGGAGAATGGCTTCCTGACAGAACATTGGAGACTCTTCGGGAATATATGGTTGCCATCAAAGGGCCAATGACTACGCCTGTGGGAAAAGGCATCCGCAGTCTGAATGTGGCCATCCGCCAGAAACTGGATCTCTATGCCTGTGTCCGTCCGGTGGGCTATATTGCCGGAGTTCCCAGCCCCATGAAAAATCCGGAAAAAGTGAATATGGTCATTTTCCGGGAAAATACCGAAGATCTGTATGCAGGCATTGAATGGGAATCCGGCACAGAGGAAGCGAAAAGAGTCATTCGTTTTCTGCGCGAAAACATGAACGCAGACATCCTTCCGGAATCCGGTATCGGCATCAAACCCATCAGCCCCCAAAACAGCAAGCGTCTGGTCGCAGCCGCAATTTCCTATGCCATTGCTCAGGGATATCCTTCGGTCACGCTCATGCACAAAGGCAATATCATGAAATTCACCGAAGGAGCGTTCAGCAAATGGGGCTATGAGGTGGCAAAGGAAAAATTTGGTGACAAAACTGTCACCGAGGCAGAGCTTTATGACAAATACAAAGGGAAAATGCCGGAAGGAAAAGTGCTGATCAAAGATCGGATTGCAGACATGCTGTTTCAGCAGGTGCTGCTGCGTCCCGAGGAATATCATGTGATTGCCACGCCCAATCTCAACGGCGATTATCTCTCAGATGCTCTGGCAGCACAGGTCGGCGGGCTGGGCATGGCTCCGGGGGCCAATATCGGGGATGACTGCGCTGTGTTTGAAGCCACCCACGGCACTGCCCCGAAATACGCGGGACTTGACAAGGTCAATCCCGGTTCCCTGATTCTTTCCGGAGCCATGATGCTGGATTATATGGGATGGAAACCTGCCGCAGATTTGATTCGCGCCGGCATTGCTGCTGCCATTGCCTCCGGAACTGTCACTTATGATTTGGCCCGGCAGATTCAAGGGGCCACCGAGGTGAAATGTTCGGAGTTTGGCAATGTCATTGTGGAAAAGATGAAAACTGTGTGAAAAAATCGGCATCCCGGAGTGTATCCGGGATATCCGGATGCAAAGAGGTCTGAAATGGAAGAATTTCTCCGACTGCGTTCCCTCATCAGACAGGGCAGTGACAATGAAGCACTGGTACTGATCGCGGAGATGGAGGAGGCGGTCATGGATAACAAAATCTGCACCATTCTGAACTATACCGACACGCTTCTCCATTATCTGATTGTGAAATACGCAGAAAGACGTCTGACCCGTTCCGGTGAGACAGCAGCACGGAACACAGTGGCAATGATCCACCGTATCAACAAACGCAGAATAACCGGCGGATATTATCTGGATAAGTCCGAACTGAAGAAAATCATGGAAGAGTCCTGGCCCATAGCGATCCGCAGGGCTGCCCTTGATGCGTTTGAGGGTCGGTATGATGAAATTGAACTTCTTGAAAAGATTGATCCTTCTCAGATTAAGAAAGAGGCGCTTCAACTGATTGCTGACACTATGGAAGAAGCGGATCTTTCCTCATCCGGTCCCAAAAAGGACCTGTCCCGCTGATTATGGAAAAAAAAGGTTTCTCCGGTATATGGACTGGGATTCGGACAGCGTTTGTCCATGCGCTTTTCCCCCCCCGGTGTCCGGTCTGCCGTATTTTTTTCCATCCCCCGTGTTCAGATGCAGGAGAAAGGGATATCAGAAGGAATTCCTTTGAATCAATCATGGGGAAATATCTGTGTCCGGAATGCCTGTCCGGTTTCCGGCAGACAGAAGAACTGATCCGGGGAAAGGATTTCTCTCCTCCCCGGCATTTCAGAAAGGCCGCTTCCGCAGGAGCGTATGAAACGGAAAAAGGCTTTGCAACTGCCATCCGCACTTACAAATACAAAGGAGCAAGGCAACTGGCCGTTCCCTTTGGTGTGTTGCTGTTTTCGGTATGGAACCGCCACTGGAAAACAGGTGACAGCGATATAATCATACCCGTGCCGCTTCACAATGCCAGATTCCGCGAGCGGGGATTCAATCAGGCATGGCTCCTGATCCGGGACTGGCCTCGGATGGCAAAGGAATTTCAGACAGATTTTTCAAAAACAGCGGTCCGCCGGAATGTGCTGCTCAGGACACGGAAAACCCGTCCCCAGGCAGGACTGGGAAGAAGGGAACGGGAAGAAAACATACGCGGAGCTTTCTGTGTTGCCAAAGGGGAAAATGTGCAGGGCAAACGGATAGTGCTGGTGGATGATATCTTCACAACGGGAGCGACCGTAAGTGAATGCACAAGGGTTCTTCTGGAAAAAGGTGCGGAATATGTGGATGTGCTGACGCTGGCCAGAGATGTGCTGCATTAGGTTATTCTGCAAACTGAGGCCATTTCAAAATATAAATGTACCATGTCTGAACGAGTCACAAACTGAAAGTTTGTGATCGGACTGTCAACCGTCAGACACTGCCAAACTTTCAGTTTGGCACTTCTTTGGTATA
>CAZDIU010000105.1:0-15441 GCA_964505535.1 uncultured Desulfobacterales bacterium
TCGGCCCCCGCAGAGCTTTTTATAGAAGTCATCATTTACGGATTTGATATCCACATTCATGGCATCGATATAGGGCAGAAGTTCCCGCAGGGGAGCTTCCTCGACATAACCGTTGGTGACCAGGACATTTTTCAATCCCGTTTCCCGGATTAATTTGGCGGTTTCCAAGACATATTCGAACCAGATGAAAGGTTCGTTGTAGGTATAGGCAATCCCCAGGTTGTCGGAATATTTCCGGGCCATCGCCAAGGCCGCCTCCGGGGCGAGAGGTTCTGTCGGCACTTCCTGTTGGGAAATCTGCCAATTCTGGCAAAAGCTGCAGGCAAGGTTGCATCCCAGGGTGCCGAGGGAAAGAATCAGGCGGCCAGGAAAAAAATGAAACAGGGGTTTTTTCTCAATGGGGTCAATGTGGCGGGCTATGAGTTTTCCATACACAAGGGAATGGAGAACACCGTCATGGTTTTCCCGCACCTGACAAATGCCCCGCGAGCCGTTTTTTATGACACACCCGTGGCTGCACAGAGCACATTTCACAGTGCCATCTTCCATTTTTTCATACAGATATGCTTTCATTTTCCTCACTCCTTTTGCTTCTTGCCAGCCCGGCCACGGTTCCGGCAGCGGGCCTGGGGCTGCATTTGAGTTCCAGAGGACGGGTTCTGAACCGGGGAACCGGAATGACGGTCATGCCGATAAAGGGGCTGAACGGATTTTTGCTGACAAGTTCAAAATATCCGGTTTTGCGGAACAAACGGCCAAAGGGTATGGGAAAGAGATTTGCCGAGCGCCAGGAAAAGGGAACATTTCCCACCAAAGACCGGGTCATGTCTTTGATCTGCCAGAGTGTAAAGAAATTCGCATTGCTCCAGATATTCCGGGTAAAAAGGCGGACAGTCCGCAGCCACGATGCCCTGAGCGAATGCCGGTTCAGTATGCCGATGAACACTTTGTCTTTTGCCACGCGGAAAGCCTCCTCCATTGCTTTGAGGGGATTCTCGGCAAATTCAAGGGTGTCTGACAGGCATGCATAGGTAAAGGCATTGTCATCAAAGGGAAGGTCTTCAGCCACGCCCCGATGGAGATCCGCCTGGCTTCCCATTTTTTGGGATGCAAATTCGAGCATGTGCGCAGAAGGATCAAGGCCGGTCACCTGCAGTCCCGCTTCTGACAGAGCCAGAAGGCCGTCTCCTGTTCCGCATCCGATGTCCAGAACCGTCTGGCCTTTCAGGGGACTCAGCATCCGGCACATCAGACGGTTCCTCATGCGGATCTGCGCCCGAATATCCGGATGTTCCAGCCGCTTACACCATGCACCGGCGTCATTGTAAGTAAATACATGTCCCATACCAGTTATGCCATTGCCTTTTATGCCCTGAGCAGATTCCGGAAAGTATGTCTGCAGGGGGGCATCTCATTTTTCGGCAGGGGTTGATTTATGACTGACAGCATCTTGGGGAAGACAGAAAACTTTCCTGCGGAGATCACAGACGGAACACAGAGAAGAAAACAGAAAAAAAATTCTGTCTTCTCCATGAGATGCTGTCAGCAAAAATTGAGACCCTGCCTTTTGTTCCTTTGTTCCGCAAGTCTTCCGGAAGAGAACCATATGGATATATAGTACAGGCATTCCCCTGCTGCAACTCTTTTTAAAAAAAGAATGACAATTCCTCCGGGGATCAGATCCTGGAACTGCGAATGTCAGGGACACAAAGCTTATCCCTGGGCAGAAACCCCTGATTCGGATATCCTGCCGATCTTTCCGCCTGGAGGAATTATGATCCGGTTCCGCACTGTTTTGAGGGGACTCATAATTAATGATTGATTCCGAATGAATTTTTTGATACACAGCTTAAGTTTAACTGTACCGTCAACTCATGGAAAGGAAAAAAAATGAAAGAAACAGAGAGATTATCTGTTTTTGACAATATGTGGAAATTTTTTGCCTCAGTGCGTCTGACAGTGGCTGTGCTGCTGACTCTGGCCGCGGCATCTGTCATCGGAACCCTGATTCCGCAGAACGAAAGTCATGAAGCCTATTTCCGCAAATACGGAGAAGTCCTGTACAGGATTTTCCATGCACTGGATTTTTTTGATATGTACCATTCCTGGTGGTTCCGCCTGCTGATCATAACACTGACTGCCAATATCATCGTCTGCTCCCTTGATCGGCTTTCTTCCCTGTGGAAAGTGGTTTTTGTCAAAGTGCCATCCTTCCGTCTTTCCAGTTTCCGGAATTCCTCGTGCAAAGCAGAATTCACGATCGGCCGGCCGATCGGGGATCTGAAGCAGGACATTGCATCCTATGTGGGAAAATATTTCGGATATGTCCGCACAGAGGAGACAGAGACAGGATGCTGCATTTTTGCTGAAAAAGGACGGTGGACACGGCTGGGCGTTTATATTGTTCATTTCAGCGTTGTTCTGCTGCTGGCCGGCAGCCTGATCGGTTCAATTTTCGGATTTGAGGGATTTGTGAATATTCCTGAAGGAGAATCTGTCGGGTCCGTCATGCTGCGGAATTCCGGCAAAATGCACACCCTGGATTTTGAAATCCGGTGTGAGGATTTTGATGTGAGTTTTTATGAAACCGGAGCACCCAAAGAATTTCGGTCCAGTCTGGTGATTCTGGAAGATGGAAAAGAGGTTCTCACAAAAGACATTATTGTCAATGATCCCCTCCGCTACAGAGGCATCAATGTTTTTCAGTCCAGTTACGGCAAAATTCCCATGACTCCCAGTTTTTCTGACAAAGACGGAATACCCGTCTCCTTCACCAGCAAAACCTCCGGCATGATTTATAAGAAAAAGCTGCATATGAACCAGGCCGTTGAGCTTCCCGAGGGCGGCGGAACCTTTGTCCTCCGGGAACTGCTTCCATCCTATCTGTTCATGGGGCAGAGAGACCTGGGGGCAACCTACGCGGGAACTGTCACCATGCCGGACAGTACAGTCTCCGAGGTTCATCTTCCTGTCCGCTTTCCCCGCTTTGACAAGATGAGACAGGGAGGAAATTTTGTCATTGCGGTTGAACATGCGGACGGAAATATTGCGGAAAAATATTACACCGGTCTTCAGGTCACCCATGATCCCGGAGTACTGCCCGTGTATGCAGGATTCATTTTTATCATTATCGGCTGCTACGTCACTTTTTTCATGTCTCATCAGCGGCTGTGCGTGGAACTGATTCAGAAAGAAGGTGCTGACAGAGTGATTGTGCGCGGATTTGCCAACAAAAATTCGATGGGGATGGAGAATGCTGTCAGGAAAATTTCACAGGAACTGGCGCGGCGGGAAGGCGGGAAAATGATACTGGCAGAAGAAAGCTGTTGATGTTTGTTTCCGCGTGTCGTAAAAGGGGATTTTCAGACCTTTCAGAAGATCAGCAGGGATTTTTCCGGACAGAGAGATTCATACGGAGAAAATGCGATGAAATGTGCCATATGCGGAAGTGAAAATGTGACCCCTTCCCACCGAAAGGGAATGGAAAAGATAAGCAGATATGTTATTCCAAGGGCTCCCTACCGGTGCAAAGAATGCTGGAGCAGGTTCTGGGTGTTTGAAAACCCTTTCAGAAATAAGGCAGCAAAGATTGCGGGAGGCTGTTTTGCATGTCTGCTGATAACAGGTCTTGCATGGCACTTTTGGCCCCGCAGGGAACAAAATTCCTGGCAGGCGGTTCAGCGGAATGTCGGTGCAGTGCCTGAATCCCGTCAGAGGGAATCAGCCACAGCAAAATCCTCTTCGGACCTGCAGAACCGGACAGATCAGCTAAAAACAGAGGATACTGAAGAGAAACCCGGAAGAAGCCCGGTGACACCGATGCCTGTCCGTGAAAACGGAAAAGCAGAAAAACTTGTGACTCCAGATCATTCCGGAACACCTGCCACGGACTCCGGAGTCATATCCATTACCCCCAAATCTGTTGCGGTTTCCGATCCGGTATCCGCATCCGGGGATAAACAGGATACCTCTCCGGCCTCATGCGAAAAAAATGAAGGCGAAAAAAAATTTCCCGAAAGCAAAACAAAGGGAGATGAAACAGCGGGACCTCCGGAGAAAAAAACGGAAACGGACAACATTTCCCAGCCCGTTCTTCCGGAATCTGCAAAACCGGTGACTCCCTCAGCCGATGCAGGCCTGTCTGCTCCTGGGGGATCAGAAGCACCGCATAAAATCCGGGCCGGATATGCGGGAAAAACCGGTGCCTCCGATGCAGGCTCTTTGCAGACCGGAAAAGCGGCAGGGGAGCCGGAACCGGCTCCAGTGTCTGAGCCTGAAACAAAAACGGTTTCGGATACTGTCTCTTTCCGTGAACTGAAAAGTGTAAAAACCGAATCCGGAAAAGACGCTTTTGAGGTTCATATTATGGCTGACGGGCCGGTGCGGCACTATAAATTTTTTCCGCTTCCGTCCCAATCTCCTCCCAAACTGGTGGTGGATTTGCCGGGAAAATGGAAACACAGGGGAGACGCCATTTTCAGAGTAAAGGACAGTATGGTATCTCAGGTGAGAGTCGGTCAGCATCCTGATTTTATCCGTGTGGTTCTGGATCTGAAAATCAGCACACCTGTGCTGCCTGCATTTTCAGAGACAGATCAGGGACTGAGAGTGACCATCAGACAGAAGGCAGGTTAGGAAATTTGTTCCATGACTCCGTGCCCGGATCGCTGGGTATGGATTATGTGTTTATAACATTTTCAATTTTATTTGCAATTATTCTTTCAGAGGTTAAAAAGTGAACAGTTCCGTATTATTATCCGTCATCACATTTGTTTATGCTTTTTCTGCTGTGCTCTATGTCTGTCACTGGATATTCAGGGCAGAACTGCCGGGAAAAATGGCAACATGGGCTGCGATTATCGGGGGGACAGGAAATCTGCTCGGTTTTGTTCTGCGGTGGATCGAGTCTTACAAAATGGGATACGGACACGCTCCCCTGTCAAACCTGTACGAATCCCTGCTTTTTTTCTCCTTCGCTATCGTTTCCATCTATCTTTTTGTGGAATACCGTTATAAAAACAGAATGATCGGGGCTTTTGCCATGCCCATCGCCTTTCTGTCCATGGCGTATGCTTCCCTCTCCCCCAACATCAGTGACCGGATTCAGCCCCTGATTCCGGCGCTGAAAAGCAACTGGCTGATCGCCCATGTCGTAACCTGCTTTCTGGGATACGCGGGATTTGCCGTGGCCTTCGGCATCAGCATCATGTATATTATTCGGCAGAGAGATTCGGGGAATGCCAGTTCCCTTGCTTCCCGTCTCCCGCTTCCGGAGGTGCTGGATGACCTGACCCACAAAATGGTGCAGTTCGGGTTTCTTTTTCTTTCCGCGGGCATCATCACAGGAGCTGTGTGGGCCAATTCGGCCTGGGGACGTTACTGGGGATGGGATCCCAAAGAAACCTGGTCACTGATCACATGGTTCATTTACGCGGGACTGCTTCATGCCCGGCTGATGCGGGGGTGGCATGGCAGAAAAATTGCGTATATTTCCATCATCGGATTCATGGCTGTGCTTTTCACCTATTTCGGCGTCAATCTTCTGCCGGGACTGCACAGTTACGGAACACAGTGATTTCCCCTTGACAAAAACGGACGCAGCAGGTACAGAACACCCCTGTCTGTTCTTTCCTTTTGTGTCCTTTGTCAAGGGTTTAGGCTGGTTGGTTGTTTTATAATGTATTAATTTTAAACAGGTGACGGAGTTTGTATGAGCGAATCAGAAGAGAAAGCAAAAAAGGGTTCCGACAGCGGGGGATTTGCCATCCTCTTTTTTATTGTCGGACTGGCCGCAAGCCTGATTGTGGGATGGGTGATTTTTCCGAAACTTCTCTACTCCCAGAAAAAGCAGCCTTTTGACTTCAACCATGCACTGCACAACACTCTGGTGGACAATGGCTGTGAAAGCTGCCATTTTTTCCGTGAGGACGGAAGTTATGCCGGTGTTCCAAAACTGGAACAGTGCATCGGATGTCATGAGGATGTGCAGGGGGAAACAGAGGATGAGGCCATATTCGTCAACGAATATGTGAAAAACGAAAGAGAAGTTCCCTGGCTGGTGTATTCCAGACAGCCGGACTGTGTGTTCTTCTCCCATGCCGCGCATGTGAAATCCGGCAAAATGGACTGCAAAACCTGCCACGGCCCCATCGGAGAATCGGAAACTCTCAAACCCTATGAGGAAAACCGGATCACAGGTTACAGCCGGGACATCTGGGGAAAGAATATCGCAGGGTTCAAAAAGAACACCTGGGACCGGATGAAGATGGATGACTGTGCCGAATGCCATGGGAAACTCGGTGTCAAGCAGAACAGTGTTCAGACCGAAAAAGAGGCCTGTTTTGTGTGCCACAAATAACTATCAGGTGCTGAGGGGTGGAATTTTATGAAAATCGACAGAAGAAGTTTCTTGTCTCTGGGGGTGGGCGCAGGAGCCGGCATTGCCCTTTCGCCTTTGCCCTGGAAGATTACGGATGACCTTTCGATATGGACGCAGATGTGGCCCTGGACGCCGGTGCCGAAAGACGGTGAAATCAACTATGTGAATTCTGTCAGCACACTCTGCCGGTGCGGCTGCGGCATCAAAGTGCGCAAAGTGGATGACCGGGCAGTCAAGATTGAGGGGCAGGAAGGATATCCGGGCAGTGACGGAAATGCGTGCACACTCTGCCTGTCCGGCCTTCAACTGCTGTACAGCCCCGCTGCCATACAGACACCGTTGAAGAATGTGGGCAAAAAAGGAAATCCCGTATGGCAGGCTGTTTCCTGGGATGAGGCCATTGGCGAAATCAGGGAAAAACTCTCAACACTCAGAGAGGAAGGCAAATCCCATACGCTGGCCTGCATCACCGGTTCGGACAAAGGAACCGTGCCGGCTCTTTTCAGACGCTTTCTCCAGGCATACGGATCTCCCAATTTCATGACCATGCCCTCGTATGAGGACGCATATGAAATGACCCTGAAACTCATGCACGGAACCGAAGCATCTGTTGGATTTGATCTGGAAAATTCCGACTATGTTCTCAGTTTCGGATCAGGCATTCTGGACGGTTGGGGCGCATCTGTGCGCATGTTCAAAGCCAAAAGCGCGTGGAAGGATAAAAAGGTGAAGGTGGTGCAGGCTGATCCCCGTCTTTCCAACAGTGCTGCGAAAGCGGATCAGTGGCTGGCCATAAAACCGGGAACCGAATCTGTCCTGGCAATGGGCCTGGCTGCTGTCATTATTTCGGAAAAACTGTACAACCGGGAATTTGCCGACAGATACGCATCAGGATTTGACACATTCCGGAATTATGTGGTGGAACATTATCCCCTGAATTTTGCTGCCAGAACCACAGGCATTCCGGAAACGCTTATTGCCAAAATTGCCAAAGAGTTTGCTGCGGCATCCGCTCCCATTGCCCTGTGCGGACGGGGACAGGGAAACACGCCGGGCAGTGTTCATGAATTCATGGCTGTCCATGCCCTCAATGCATTGGTGGGCAGTGTCAACCGCAAAGGCGGGGTATGGGCCATGCCGAAGCAGGAATATGTGAACTGGCCCGAACCCGCTTTGGATGAGACTGCACAGAAAGGTCTGGCCGAGACAAGAGCGGACGGTGCAGGAAGTGAAAAATATCCCCTCAGCAAATGTCTGACCGGCCGTCTGGCCTCCGTCATCAATGAGGCAAAAGAATCGCCCGTCCAGGTGCTTTTTGTTGCCGGAGCCAATCCTGTGTATTCCCTTCCGGATACCAAAGCCGTAAAAAAAGCCTTTGAAAAAATCCCCTTTACCGTGAGTTTTGCCTCTTATATGGATGAAACAGCGGAAATGGCGGATCTGATTCTTCCCTCCCACGGACATCTGGAGAAATATGAAGATGTTCCCACTGCTGCCGGGATGAACAAAACCGTTATCGGTCTGGCAAAACCTGTGGTCAAACCCCGTTACAACACCAAATATTCCGGAGATGCCGTGATTCTTCTGGCACAGGCACTGGGCGGCACTGTGGGAGAGGCATTTGCCTGGTCCGGGTATGAGGAATGTCTGGAAAGAACTCTGGGCGACAAATGGGAAACCCTGAAGGAAAAGGGAGTTATTGGAGAGGACTATACGCCTCCGGACTGGAATCAGGCATTTGCGGAGCAGAAATTTGCCTTTATGTCCGAAGCCTGTGCAAAGCAGGCAGAAAAAGGAGCGCCCGGTCCCGCGACACCCGAAGGGGATGAGGGAACTTTTCCGCTGCTTCTTCTGCCCTTTGACTCCATGCGTCTGGCCAGCGGTCCTGTGGCAGATACGCCCTTTCTGGTAAAAATCGTTTCGGACAAAATGCTCAATGGCAAAGAGAGCGTCATTGAAATCAACCCGGAGACCGCAGGCAAACTGGGACTGAGCGAAGGAAAAACAGCCCTGCTCACCACTCCCAGAGGCGAGGCAAAAGTCAGGGTCTGTCTGACGCAGAGCGTGGCACCCGGCATTTTGGCAATGCCCAGAGGACTGGGGCACAGCGGCCCGGATGAGTATATCGCGGGCAAGGGCTCCAATATCAACGAACTCATCGGCCCGGTGGAAGATCCGGTATCCGGTCTGGACGCAGCCTGGGGCATCCGGGCAAAATTGGTGAAAGCCTGAATCAGTGAACAGTGATCAGTAATCAGTGAACAGCAATCAGTGAACAGCAATCAGTGAACAGTGGAAGTGATTGAGTGAAACAATCACTGAATAACTGGCAGGCTGATGACTGACAACTGGTAACTGACAACTGATAACGGATAACTGAAAAACTGACAACTGATAATCGAAATGAGGTTCTGATGAGTGCAAAAGAACATATAAACGCCAAAAAGTACGGAATGGTCATTGACCTGGACAAATGCACCGGGTGCGGAGCCTGCATGGTGGCCTGCATGGCTGAAAACAATGTGCCGTTCAAGAAGGATGAAAGCGACAAATTCAAAAGCATCACCTGGCTGCGTGTGTATCAACTCACAAACGGCAAAGCCTGGCCGGAAGCAGACACCTGCTATCTGCCCAGACCCTGCCAGCACTGCGAAGGTCACGCGGGACATTCCCCGTGCGTTTCCGTATGCCCGGCAACCGCGACAGATTACAGCAGCGAAACCGGAATTGTCAGCCAGATTTACACCCGGTGTTTCGGATGCCGTTACTGCATGGCAGCGTGTCCCTACCATGCCCGGTATTTCAACTGGTGGGATCCGGTCTGGCCCAAAGGCATGGAAAAAATGCTCTCCCCGGATGTGTCTGTGCGTATGCGCGGCATTGTGGAAAAATGCAGTTTCTGTTTTCACCGCTATCAGCGGGCCATGGACAAAGCCCATTATGAGGGACGCAAAGAACTTGCGGAAAATGAATACCAGACAGCCTGCACACAGGCCTGTCCGGCCGGAGCCATCACCTTCGGGGATCTCAGCAATCCCGAACATGCGGTATACAAACTGAAACAGAATCCCAATGCCTTCCGGCTGCTGGAAAGACTGGGAACCAACACAAAGGTTTACTATGTTTCCGAACGGGAATGGGTGAGAAGAGCCGGGGACAACTATCTGCCCCATGAAAAAACCGGACAGGTGGCTGCTGCACATCATTAAAGATGCATTGCAGAAAGTTCTGACCAAAACTGCACAGAATGAGGAGTACATCATTTATGGATTCTGCATTGATACCTGAAGGCGTCAAACGCTGTTCCTTTGGCAAATTCATGGTCTTTATCGGCATTGTCAGTCTGGTGCTGCTGTGGGGTGTGTATGCCATGCTGCTGTGCTGGCTCAAGGGCCTGAACCAGACCAACATGAACGACTATTACGGATTTGCCCTCTGGATCTGGGCGGATCTGGGCGTCATCGCCCTGGGCGGGGGCGCATTCTTTTCCGGATTTCTCAAATATCTTGTGGGAAAGGATGAACTGAAAAACATCATCAACTACGCGGTTCTCATCGGTTTCATCTGCTACAGTTCCGCGCTGCTGATTCTGGCCATTGACATCGGCCAGCCCCTGAGGGGATGGTTCATCTTCTGGCATGCCAATGTGCATTCCATGCTGACAGAAGTGGCTTTCTGTCTGTCCTGCTATTTCGGCGTTCTCTGCATTGAGTACATTCCGCTGGTGCTGGAAAACCGCCAGTTGAACAAAGTTCCCTTTTTCCACAATCTCGCGCACAACATGCATGAGATTATGGCCGTGTTTGCAGCCACCGGCGCATTCCTGTCCTTTTTCCATCAGGGATCACTGGGCGGTGTCGCGGGCGTTCTGTTCGGACGTCCCTTTGCCTACCGGGAAGGCGTGTTTGTCTGGCCCTGGACATTCTTCCTGTTCACCTGGTCAGCAGCCGCTTTCGGCCCCTGTTTCACCCTGAGCCTGACCAAACTGCTGGAAAAAGTCACAGGCAAGAAACTGGTGAAAGACAATGTGGTGGAACTGCTGGCAAAAATTTCCGGGTGGATGATTTTCACCTACACCATTGCCAAGATTGCGGACACCCTGTACTGGGCTGCGGTCACAGCACCCAGCAAGGGACAGACCCTGATGGAGTTCTATTCCAACAATCCGGTATACGGCATCTGGATTCTGGTGCTGGAAGTCATCATCGGAGGTCTGATTCCGGGACTGATTCTGATTACCAGAAAGGGACGCCAGAACGGCTTTCTCCTGACCACAGCCATTATACTGGCCTGCATCGGCGTGAGCATCAACCGCTGGGTCATGGTCCTGCAGGTGATGGCTGTTCCGGTCATGCCCTTTGATTCCTGGGCAATGTATTATCCGAGCTGGCAGGAAGTGGCAACCACCATTCTGCCGGTGGCATACGGCGTGATTCTGGTCGCGATTTCCTACCGCTACATGCCGATCTTTCCGCAGGAAAAGGAACTGAACCCCATACATTAGTCAGCGGAGGCTCAGGCATCCGTCTGCCGAGGAGGAAATTATGTTTCCAGGCTTTTTTGAATGGATTTGGGACGGCGGTCACATGCTGTTCATGGGTGCTTTGTGGTATGCCCTCAGCATCATCGGCATGGGCATGACCTGGTGTGTTGCCAAGGCGGCAATTGACACACAGCAGGGCAAAGGCGCTCATCACGGAGAGCACGGCGGTCATCACTGATACCGCTTTGAAAAACAACCCGGAACGCCCGTTTCACTTGTGAAACGGGCGTTTCTGTTTTATGCCAATTCGCCATTGATCTGAAACACAGATTTTTCATAACAACCTTATTTTTCAAAAAAAATCAGGTTTTTTTGGAACACACGGGAACTTCTTTTTGCCTGCTTATAAGCGGGCTGTCAACCAAATTCTTTGCATCTGTGTTCAGGTGTCAGGGAACAGACGCTGAAACCTGAACACTGAAACCGGCCTGCCAGAAATTTTCAAATCCTTAAATGTCAAAGAACTTTTTTGACAGTCCAATAAGTATCTTTTCAACGGGAATCGGTATTATTACATTTAAACTTTACAAACAGATGCGGTTTTATTATAATTTCCTGAAATATTCAGAATCAGAATGTTCAGGAAAGGATTTTTATGAACTCTCCGAACCCAGGTTCCGGAAATGTTAAGAAAACAGTCAGATCCATAATGGGGGAGAGAATCAGTGCTGTAAACAGGGCACAGATTTGAAGGATTGGCAGTGGATCAAATCCGTTGAAGACTGTCTCCCCTCTCCTGAGGGAGGGGAATTGTCAACAGATTTGAGCCACCACCGAAGGATTAAACACGCAGGGAGCAGCACATGGAATTCACACAGAAAACCCGTGAGTCAATTGATCAGGTCATGCGCACTGCCCATGCGGAAGGCCGGGAAATGCTGTATGAGCATGAGGTGTACCGGATTTTGCGCATTATCGGGCTGGAAACACCGGAATTTCTTTTTGTCACTGATCCGGTGCAGGTGAACGGGGAAGTGCTGCGCGTTTTCAATCATCACCTGGTGGCAAAGATTGTCTCTCCCCGCATTTCGCACAAGCAGAAACTGGGCGGCGTCAAAAAAGTTCGCAATCATGATCCCCTGTTTATCCAGTTTGTCCTCAACCGGATGAAAGATGAAGTCCTGTCCCATTTTCCAGCGGAAAATCCCCCGGAAATCAGTGGATTCCTTCTTACAGAATTCATTCCCCACACCCAGGCTTTGGGTTATGAGGTGCTGCTGGGGTTTCGGGAGGACAGCGCGTTCGGCCCGGTCATGACCCTGAGCAAGGGCGGTGATGATGCAGAATTTTTCGCCCAATATTATGATCCTCCCAGCCTGTTCCTGCCGCCTTTGGATGAGGCCCAGGCATGGAAGATTGTGCAGGAACTCAATATCCGGCACAAATTTGAGGAAAGGGGACAAAGTGAATATCTGACGTATATGGCAAACGCTGCTTTTCGGCTCAGCCGTCTGGCCTGGCATTATTCCTTTGTTTCTGCGCCCCGGCCAGAATTCATCATCAAGGCACTGGATGTAAACCCCTTTGTCATAACGGAGGACAGGCGTTTTGTGGCTGTGGACGGTTTTGCCTCCTTTGTGATCGGGGAGGATGAAAAACAAAGCCTGCCCCGAATCAATCTCAGAAATCTGGATGGTTTTTTCAACCCTGATGGCATTGCTGTGGTCGGTGTGTCTGCTGACCCGGAAAAACACAGTCTGGCCCGTCTGATTGTGCGCCAGTTGCAGGACATGGGACGGGAGGATATATTTCTGCTGAATCCCAAAGGCGGCAGAATTTGCATTCCGGATGGCAAAGAGAAAAGGGAATATCCCCTTTATCCTTCACTTCATGCCCTTCCCCGGCCTGCGGATCTGCTGGTGTATGCGGCTCCTGCCCGGTATATTCTTGATTTTTTTGGATCTATTCCGGAAAACGCTCCCAAATCCGTGATTCTCATTCCCGGTATTCCCTCAGATACGGATTATGGGGAGTTTGCCGCTCAACTGAAACAGACGGTTTCCGGAAAAGTCCGTATCATCGGCCCCAACTGCATGGGTGTGTTTTACGCGGCAGAAGAGGGAAACAAAGGGGTGAACACCCTTTTCATTGAGGAAAACCGGCTGGATGTGCGGTCTTCAGAAACCGCCAATACCGTGCTGCTGACCCAGAGCGGCGCATTTTCTGTCACGGCCATTGACAAATTCCGGAATTACCGGCTGCTCCGGGCTGTGGTCAGTTTTGGCAACAAACTGGATGTGAACATCACGGATCTCACAGCCTGGTTTGCGGATCGGCAGGGCATGGAGGTCATCGGCATTTATGCCGAGGGACTGGAGCCGGGGGAGGGGCGCAGTTTTTTTGATCTGGCCCGGAACATCCGCAAACCCTTAATCGTATATAAGGCAGGAAAGACGGACGCAGGCGCAAAGATTACGGCCTCGCACACGGCCTCCATGTCCGGCAGTTACGATATTTTCCGTGCCGCGTGCAGACAGGCGGGTGTGATTCTTGCGGAAACCATTGATGAACATTACGCATATCTCAAGGCATTTTCCCTGCTTAACAACAAAATCCCTGCCGGAAACCGGGTGGCCGGAGTGGTCAATGCAGGATTTGAATCCGCAGTGGGCGCAGATGAACTGCTGTTTCTGAAACAGGCCGTGCTGTCTGAATCCACGCGGGAACAACTCAGGAAACTGGATCGCACGGGTCTCATTGACACATCCGCGTCTTTTCTGGATGTAACACCGATGGCCGATGACCGTCTGTACGCGGATTTCATTGAAACAGTGCTCAGGGATGAAAACACAGACTGCGTTTTTGTTTCGGTCGTGCCCCATACCAATACCCTGAAAACCGATCCGGAAACCTGCCGTGATCCGGACAGCCTGGCCCTGCTGCTGACAGAACTTCACCGGAACTATGCAAAACCAATGGTGATTTCGGTGAATGCAGGCCGCTACTATCAGGAATTCGTCTCTCTGCTGGAGGAAAACGGCCTGCCTGTCTATACCGACATCCGGGCGGCCATCAAATCCCTGGATCGCTTTGCTGCATGGCATATGGGCAGATTGCAATCCTCTTGATTGACTTATGTTAAATCAAACAGTTGAAAAGTGACCGGGCAACTTCTGTTTGTTTTGTAAAACAGCTTCTCAGAGTGAAATCAAAATCTGTAAAAAAGGAACACATTGACACATCAGGAAATCAGAAAACTCGAAAACCTCTGTGCAAAGGCACTGGCCGGGGATCGGCAGAATTTCCGGAGGGAAATCGGCAGGCTGAAGAAACTCCGTGATGCAGAGAAAAGAGCGGAGCGGCTGGCGGAATTGGAAATCCGGATGCAGGCTTCTGCGGAACAGCGCAGAATTCGCAAAAGAAACCGTCCCCGTCCGACGTACAATCCGGATTTGCCCATTGTGGCCCGCAGAGATGAAATCATTGAGGCCATCCGCAAACACCGGGTGGTGATCATTTCCGGTGAAACCGGTTCCGGCAAGACCACACAGATTCCCAAATTCTGTCTGGATGCGGGACGGGGCATTGACGGAAAAATCGGGTGCACCCAGCCCCGGCGGATTGCGGCCATGACGGTTTCCGCGCGCATTGCCGAGGAACTCGGCGAGGACTTGGGAAAATCCGTTGGCTACAAAATCCGGTTTCAGGACAAAAGCAGTGCGGATGCCTATATCAAAATCATGACAGACGGCATTCTTCTGGCCGAGGCACAGGGAGACAACCGGCTTCGGGAATATGACACCCTTATCGTGGATGAGGCGCATGAACGCAGTCTGAACATTGATTTTGTGCTGGGCATTCTCAAAACCCTGGTGAACACGCGCAGGGATTTGAAACTCATCATCACGTCCGCGACCATTGACACAGAAAAATTCTCCAAAGCCTTTGATGACGCGCCCATCATTGAAGTCTCAGGCCGCATGTTTCCGGTGGAGATGCGGTATCTGCAGCCGGATGGCAAATCAGACAAACGATCTGCGGAAAAAAAGAGCGAGGATGAGGAGCAGAGTTATGTGGAACTGGCTGTAAAAGCGATTGACAGACTGCAGCAGGAAAGTCCCTATGGGGGCGATATTCTCGTGTTCATGCCCACAGAACAGGACATCCGGGAATGCTGCGAGATGATCGGGGGCCGAAATTATACGGGCGTGACGGTTCTGCCCCTGTTTGCCCGGCTGAGCGCGGGGGAGCAGTCCCGAGTGTTTGCCAAAATGCCGGGCAGAAAAATTATTGTGGCCACCAATGTCGCTGAAACCTCTGTCACCATTCCGGGCATCAAATTTGTGGTGGATACGGGGCTTGCCCGGATTTCCCAGTATTCTCCCCGTTCCCGCACTACGGCGCTGCCGGTTTCACCTGTTTCCAAAAGCAGTGCGGATCAGCGGGCAGGCCGGTGCGGACGGGTCCAGCACGGTGTCTGCATCCGGCTTTATTCGGAAGAGGACTATGAAAACCGGCCCCGCTTCACTTTGCCGGAGATTCTGCGCTCCAATCTGGCTGAAGTCATTCTGCGCATGAT
>CAZDIU010000106.1:0-15402 GCA_964505535.1 uncultured Desulfobacterales bacterium
ACCTCTTCTGAAGTCCGGAACGTGGAGATAGCCTTCAATGACGGAAACGTGAAAACCCGGAGCATCGCGCCGGGCAGCCTTGACATTTTCCTGATCCGGGATTTGTTTGGAGGAGAATCCCCTGCGGAGATCCGGTCTGCGAGTATAAGAAACACAGCCGGAATCATTGGATTTCAGGCAATGGGCAGCGCAGGCACCACTTATCTCACAGGCAATCTGCTCACCGGCAATACCGGAAACAGGCAGTATTTTCTGCGCACTGTCAGCGATCCCAACTGGTTCAATTTGGGAATGGTTTATAATCCTTTGGAATCCGCGTGTGAACTGAAAATCAAACCTTATACCTCTGACGGCATTGCGCTGGCGGTGCATAAAGTGACAGCCGAAAGCAAAGATGCATACATGGGCGTTTTTTCCTCTGCGGACATACCGGAAGAAGCTGCGTGGATTGAAGTGGAGGCTCTTGCTTCGGAAGGGGAAATCTGCCCGGTATCCGGAACCGGTTTTTTTGGAAGTCTGGACGGAACTCTGCTGGCAGGTTACACTGCCTCCGGAATGGTGGGAAAATCCGGTTTTTTCCCAAAACTGGAAAAAGACGGTTACACCGCTGCCGTGTTTGTCAATACCGGCTTCACACGGGCCAAAGTGAATCTGACCGCGTATGATGACGGAGGAAATGTGATGGCACAGTCTCAACTGTCGCTGGATTCCCGGAGCAGTGCCTTCAAACAGATGGCAGAATTTTTCGATGCCGACATTTCCGGTGCTGCCTATGTCCGGTATGCGGCTGACAAAAATGTGGCTGCGTTTCAGGCAAATCTTTCCGGAAACAGCAGGATGCTGGATGCCATGAACCTTGTGACTGAATAGATTCGGATTGGACAGACAGACCCACCGGAGACAGTTTTGCATCTGTCTCCGGCTTTTTTTATGAATTCTCTTTCAAAAAATTATTCGGCATATACTGATCCAATTTTGGTTTTATCCGGCACGGAAACTGCCTTTGGTCAGGAACATGCCTTTTCAGTCTCTCTGACGGATTTTTCAGGTCAGAAAGGATGATTTTTTCCGTCCGGACTGAAACGCAAAAATCATGCCAAAGAAAACCAAAATTGGATCAGTATACATAAAAAAACAGGCAGTTGTCTTCACAACCCGGGAAATTTCATGGATCAGAATTTTACCCAGAAAATCCGGAGTCCCGGTGAAAAAAAGACCGGGGGAATCCGATGGAGCATCCGCTGGAAACTCACGGTTGTGATTACCCTGATGATGCTCAGCGCAGTGTCCCTGCTGACCTGGATGCAGATTTCGGTTCAGGCGGAAATGATGGAAGCTGAACTGGAAAAACGATCTGTCCTGATGAAAGACTATATGATCGAACAGGGAAAAGTTCTTGTCTCCAATCTGCTGATACAGGTGGAAAAAGACATTGCTGCCTTCAATTTTTCCGGGGTTGCGGAATCTGTAAACGCAACTGTGAAAAAATACAGGGATATCAAGTATGCGGTTCTCATTTCCTCCTCCGGTGTGGTTTTTGTGCACACACTTCATCCGGAATATGTCCGCGCCATACTGACAGATCAGAGGAATCTGACTGCCCTGAAGCGAAACACCCTGACGGTATCCAACTGTGAGCAGGACGGGCCTGAGATCGAAATCAGTGCACCTGTGCAGATCAGCACCCAGCCCTGGGGGGTTCTGAGAGTCATCTGCACCAGAGAGAATCTTAACGCAGAGATTCGAAAATCCGAAAAGCAGATCCAAGAAAATATCCGCACCATGATGCTGAAAACCCTTGTGACCTCCTCAGGACTTCTTGCTGTATATTTTTTCGCTGCCTTTCTTTTTTCCCGCCGGATCACGACCCCTCTGATTCAACTGACAGATTTGGCCCGCAGAGTTTCGCGGGGAGATTTTTCCTTTTCCGGGCAGATTGACATCCGCACAGAGGATGAGGTGGGAATGCTGGCCCGCGCATTTGCGGATATGGGCAGGCAGTTGCGGCATTCATACAAAAAACTCTCGGAATACAGCAGAAATCTTGAGCAGAAAGTCAAAACCAGAACCGCTGAACTGAAGCAGAAGAACACAGCCCTGTCCCAGATGAATGAGCAGCTTGAGCTTACCCTGAAAAAACTCAGAGAGAGTCAGGCGCAGTTGATCCAGTCTGAAAAAATGGCTGCCCTGGGGCAGCTGATAGCGGGAATTGCCCATGAAATCAACAATCCTTTGGGAGTGGTCCGCGGTGCGGCCCAGAATATCTTTATTGCGCTGGATACGTCAGTATCCGGTCTTCCCCGTGTGTTCCGGCATCTTCCCGAAGAACTGCATCCCTGCTTTTTTGAACTGCTGGATCGGATTGTTCATAATGAGCCGAACCTGTCCACACGGGAAATCCGGAAAAACCGTCGCATATTGGGCAGACATCTCAAAGAGGCCGGAATCGAGGACGCCGAATTTCTGGCAGAGATGATGGCCGACATGGGACTGACGGAAAACAGCGCTGATTTCATGCCTCTGCTCAGATGGCAGGGGGCTTCAGGTGTGCTGAAAACCGTTTACTGCATCTACGGTATGAAAGAAGACGGCAGAAATATTCTGACAGCCGTGGAACGTGCCTCCAAGATTGTGTTTGCTCTGAAAAAATTTACACACCATGACCCGGAAGGCAGAAAGAGTTCCGTTGATATTCCGGACTGCATCGATACTGTGCTTACGCTTTATGACAATCAGATCAGACAGGGGGTGGAAGTCATACGGAATTATGAAAAAGTGCCCCAGGTTCTCTGTTTCCGGGATGAACTCAACCAGGTCTGGACCAATCTGATCCACAATGCCCTGCAGGCCATGTCCTGCAAAGGGGTTCTGGAAATCGGCGTTTCCCAAAAAGACAGTCATGTGCTTGTTTCCATCTCGGACAGCGGTATCGGCATACCGGAGGAAATTCGGACCCGGATTTTCGAGCCTTTTTTCACCACAAAGAGAATGGGAGAGGGCAGCGGACTTGGGCTGGACATCTGCCGGAAAATCATTCAGAAGCATGAAGGAAAGATTGCGTTTGAAAGCCTGCCCGGACATACTGTGTTTCATGTCTGGCTTCCGATCACGGATTCAGCGGAACAGGAAGAAAACAGGAAAGAGGAAAAGGATTGATTCTTTTATGTCCAAAGAAGTTATCAGTCCTGCCTTTTTGTATAAGGAATCAGATGGAATGAGCCTGTGGCCGCAGCCTGGACACGGTATTCCGGATGTTCAGATTCAACCCCGGGCTGCCCGCCCCCTGCAGGAAATTTTCATGCTTCGGAAATTTCTGGATACATATTCGTTGACATAACGCGTTCATACACATATTAATCAGGGCAGCAGGTTTGTAACCTGCCCCATATGTCAAGGGATGCCCTGAACCAATCATTTTTTTGGAGATAACAGCAATCATGTCAGAACAATTTGAAAATGAAAATGAAAACGGCCCAAGCTTTGCCGAGCTTTTCGAGTCATACAACACCGGTATGAAAGACGACCTGCAGGTCGGGGACAAAGTGAAGGGTGAGATTGTTTCCATCGGAAAAGACACAGTTTTTGTCAATACCGGCACAAAAATTGACGGCGCTGTGGAAAAGGCCGAACTGCTGGATAAGGATGGTGAACTGCCTTATCAGGTCGGCGACACGCTGGACCTGTATGTCACAGGCATGGATGAAAACGAAATCCGTCTGTCCAGAGCCCTTTCCGGAGTGGGTGGACTGAACCTTCTGCGGGAGGCATATGAGGGAAAACTGCCGGTGGAGGGAAAGGTCAAAGCCCAGTGCAAAGGCGGTTTTGAAATTGAGATCATGCAGCACAGAGCTTTCTGTCCCCTCAGCCAGATGGATGTGAAATATGTTGAAAAACCTGAAGACTATGTCGGATCCACCCACCGTTTTCTCATCAGCCGGATAGAGGAGAAAGGCAAAAATATTGTGGTGTCCCGGCGTCAACTGCTGTCCGGGGAGCAGGAAAAGGCCAAAGCGGAATTTCTTGGAAATGTGAAAATCGGGGATGTGCTTGAAGGCAGAGTGACCCATCTGGCACCTTTCGGGGCATTTGTGGAGCTTTGCCCGGGCATGGAAGGCATGGTTCACATCTCGGAACTGAGCTGGTCACGGGTGCAGCATACCGAAGATGTCCTGCATCCGGATGATCCCGTGAAAGTGAAAATTATCGGCATGGAACCGGGAAAAAAAGCCGGAGAAACGAAAATTTCCCTTTCTCTGAAGCAGGTTATGGGGAATCCCTGGGAGAATGCAGATCAATCTTTCCGTGTCGGAGACAGAGTGCAGGGAAAAGTCACCCGTGTTGCCGGATTCGGGGCATTTGTGGAAATCGCACCGGGCATCGAGGGACTGGTTCACATCAGTGAAATGAGTTATACCAGACGGGTCAGCCGTCCTGAAGATGTGGTGCACCCGGGCCAGACCGTGGATGTCATGATTCGGGAAATTGACCTGCAGAAAAAACGCATTTCCCTGAGCATCCGTGATGCACAGGGAGATCCCTGGACCGGTATCCGGGATCGATACAAAGTGGGACAGCAGGTAAAGGGTGTCATGGAGAAAAAAGAGAAATTCGGTTATTTTGTAACACTTGAGCCGGGAGTCACCGGCCTGATGCCCAAATCCAAAATCAGTGACACAGCCAAATCCGCAGAGATCGATCATCTCAAACCCGGGGATCCCATCACGGTCACCATTTCGGAAATTCAGCCTGATGTCCGCAAGATTACCCTCGGCCCGGAAGGCAGCGGCGGTCCCAAAGAATCTGATGACTGGCGGAAATTTGCAGGGGATAAAAGTGATTCCCTGGGATCTCTGGGAGAAAAACTCCGCAAGGCCATGGGAAAGGAATAGTTCATTATCAGATGACAGGAATGGGGGAATAGGGATCAGGGGGCGCAGGAGCATAAAAATACAGGCCAGCGCAGCACAAATTTTGAGACTGGTTCAGGGTTCGGGGAACACAGCAAGACTGAACCCTGAGTCTCTTTATCCTGCCCCCTGAATTTTTCTATTCCTTTTTCTCTTCGTTGTAATCCAGAATGATGGCAGCTTCCTTTATCTCTTCTTCGGAAGCCTCTTCGCTTTGCACAGCCCTGTCGGCTGCACTGACAGTGTCAGAGGCTTTTGCGGTTTCCGAAACAGTCTCATCGGGCAGTGCCACGGACAGGTCAACCGCTTCCGCTGCTTCCATTTCTTCAGGAAATCTGCTGAATGGCCAGGGCATGGCAGCGCTGTTGAGGCTTATAAAACGGAGAACTTTATAGGTGTAAACCGTAATGTTATGGGACAGACTCACAATGGCTGTGCTCTGCCGGGTGCTGATGAAAAGCCAGGCAAACTGGAAAAGGGTCAGAAAGAAAATGAACAGGCTCGCAATTCCCCATACAGCCATAAACAGCAGGGTGAACACAAAACGGATTGCGATATTCCTGCGGACAAGCACAAAACGCAGGAGCATTTTCACCAGGGCCAAAAGCATTTCTTTCACTTTGTTCATAAACATTGTCTCCTTTTCTGGTTCCGAGAGATGATAGGATATTTTCCGAAAACCTGTATATTGTTTGAACTATCAGATTTTCCGGTGAAGGTCAATAAACGATCATAACCGGTAAGATTTTTTTCACTGTGGCAGAATGGTTCCGGATATTCATTTTTACGGAGCATCCGGGCACTTCGGCTCCCCTGCCGATGCGGTGTCTGATATTGTATTTTGTTTTCAGATAATTAAGGAATGTGAAACTTTTTAAAATACCGGAAGGTTAAGGTTACAGGGTTACAGGTGTCAGTATGCGGTCAGGACTGAAACCTGAACACTGAAACCTCAAAACCGGTATATCAGCAATTTTCAAATCCCTAAAAATAAAGAGATGGAAAATTCCTCCGGTCCGTGCATATGACATCCGGATCACAAACCATTTCCTCTGGGAAATGAAGAAAAATTCTTTACACACAGACAATGCTGATATAAAGAACAGACCTGTTTTTTCTTAAACCATACGGTTTGACCCGACAGCATGTTGAAAATACAGCAGGTTCGGAATCCGTCCCTGCAACTGAGGTATATATAATGTAAGGGCAGGTTCCGAACCGGCCCGTGAGACCCTGTACTGAGGAAAAGACTATGCACAAATTACTGACCGACCATCCGGGGCAGAAACTGCTGCTGCTGGGAAATGAGGCCATTGCCCGGGGGGCTGTGGAGGCCGGAGTTGCCTTTGCCAGCACCTATCCGGGAACGCCATCTTCAGAGATTTCTCTCAATCTCTTTCAGATATCCAGGGAAAGCAACCTCTATTTTGAATACAGCACCAATGAAAAAGTGGCCTTGGAGGTGGCTGCAGCGGCTGCCAATGCAGGTGTGCGTTCCATGTGCATGATGAAGCATGTGGGACTCAATGTGGCAGCGGACGTGCTCATGACCCTGGCTTATCTGGGGACCAAAGGCGGCATGGTCATCATCACTGCGGATGATCCCTTTATGTTTTCCAGCCAGAACGAGCAGGACAACCGCTATTATGCAAAACTCTCCGGGCTTCCCATGCTGGAGCCTTCCTCAGTGGAGGAAGCCAAAGAAATGGTTCCCTACGCGTTTGATCTTTCGGAAAAACTCGGAGAACCTGTCCTGTTCCGCACCACCACCCGGATCAACCATTCCAATGCTGCGGTCACGTTGGGAAATATCCGGCAACTCAACCCCAAAGGGGATTTTAAGAAAAATCCCTTCCAGTATGTCTGTGTTCCTGCTGTCTCCCGCAAACTTCATGTCCGGCTGCTGGAAAACATGGACAAAGCGCGGGAAATGGCTGAAACCTCGCCATACAATTTTGAGCAGGGTCAGGGAAAATGGGGAATTGTCTGCAACGGCGTCAGTTACAGTTATGTTTCGGATGCAGTTGCGGATCTGAAAATCGGGGACAGAACACGGATTCTCCGTCTGGGGTTTTCCCATCCGCTGCCGGAAAAAATGATAAAGGATTTTCTCCGCGAATGTGAAAAAGTGCTGGTGGCGGAAGAGGGAGAACCGGTCATGGAAGAGGCGGTCAAAGCCTTTGCCCAGGAAGCGGGACTCACGCTTTCCATCCGGGGAAAGGCTCCGGATCTGTTCTCCCGGCTCTATGAATTTGATCCCGCGATGGTGCGCAAAGCTGTGGCAGTTTTTTTCGATCTGCCTTATACAGCACCTGCTGTTGCCGATCTCTCGGATCTTCCGGAAATTCCCCAGCGTCCGCCCACACTCTGCGCGGGATGTTCCCACCGGGCCACGTATTATGCGGTCAAAAAGGCGGCAGAGGGGAGAGAAACCATCTATCCTTCGGACATCGGATGCTATACCCTGGGATTTCTGCCCCCGCTTTCCATGGCGGATTTTGTCATCTGCATGGGTGCGTCTGTGGGAACCTCCTGCGGTTTTTCCAAAGTAACGGACAAAAAAGTCATCGCCTTTATCGGGGATTCCACCTTTTTCCATTCCGGCATCGCTGGACTGATCAATGCCGTGTTCAACCGCCACAATTTCACTTTGGTCATACTCGACAATGGAACCACAGCCATGACCGGACATCAGCCTCATCCGGGTGTGGACATGGCAAAGCTGAAAATGGAAGGCTACGGCAGAGTCTCCATCGAAGCTGTGGTCAGAGCCATCGGGGTGGAGCATGTCACTGTCATCAAACCCTTTCAGGTGAAAAAAAGCATTGCGGCTGTCAGGGAAGCACTGGATTTTCAGGGAGTTTCCGTCATCATTTCCCAGGAAACCTGCTCATTGTATGCCAAAAGCCTGAAAGAGCATAAGGGACGTCCCTTCAGCGTTGATCCGGAAAAATGCAGAAATCATCGCAACTGCATTGATGAGCTGGCCTGCCCCGCGTTTTATCTCAACAAAGACGGAGGCGTGGCCATTGATCCGGAACTGTGCTGGGGCTGCGCAGTATGCGTTCAGATCTGCCCGGAAAAAGCCATTGTGCCGGTGAAAAAGTAACCAGTTTTTCCGACACCTGACCCAGGAGACAGACTTTGAACAGACTGAAAAAAATTACCCTCAACGGCTTCAAATCCATCAAGAGAATGGATATTGAATTGCATTCCTTAAACATTCTTATTGGGGCAAACGGAGCAGGTAAAAGCAACCTGATCTCATTCTTCAAAATGCTCAATGAAATGATGACCGGACGGCTCCAGCAATACATTGGTATCTCAGGGCGTGCTTCGTCTCTCCTGCATTTTGGCCCCAAGACAACACCCCGGATGGAAGCAAAACTGGAGTTTGAAGTCGAAAATGGCGCAGATACCTACCATATACGCCTGTTCCATGCAGCAGGGGATACGCTGATTTTTGCCGAAGAAACACTAAGTTTTCTGCAACCGGGTTATCGAGCCCCAAAGATTGACGAGTTGGGGGCGGGGCATCAGGAAACCAAAATCAGTGAGGCAGCAGCGTCTTTGCCAACGGCCAAAACGCTCAAATATCTGCTCGATCATTGCCGTGTGTATCATTTTCACGATACCTCTTCCACTGCGGAAGTGCGGCAGTCCTGTTATGCGGGTGATAACCGTTTTCTGATGCCGGATGCCGGAAATCTGGCAGCTATGCTTCTGAAATTCCGCAAAGACAGCAGCGCATACTATCAGCGAATCGTCAAAACCATCCGTCTGATAGCCCCTTTTTTTGATGATTTTGAACTGGAACCGGACAGCAGAACTGAGCGTGTCATTCTGAACTGGCGGGAGAAGGGGGCTGACAGAATATTCGGGCCGCATCAGTTTTCAGACGGCACTTTGCGCGCCATCTGTCTTATCACGCTGCTTCTGCAGCCGGAAGACAGTCTGCCGGATCTGATTGTTGTGGACGAACCGGAACTGGGTCTTCATCCTTATGCACTCAATGTTGTGGCTTCTTTGTTTAAAAATGCCTCGCAGCATACGCAAATCCTCATCAGCACCCAATCCAGTTCCTTTTTGGATAACTTTGATCCGGAAGATGTGATTGTGGTAAATCGGGAAGATAAGGAATCTCATTTTAAACGGCTGGAACCTCTGGAATTGGAATCATGGCTCGATGAGTACAGTCTGGGAGAAATTTGGGAAAAGAATATCATTGCAGGAGGGCCTCATTAATGGCACGCCTCTACCTGTTTGCCGAAGGACAGACAGAGCAGACCTTCGCCAACATGCTGCTGAAACCCCATCTCAGTCTGTATCAGGTGTATATGCAGAACTCCGTCCTTATTGCTCACGCAAAAAAGAAGGGAAACATGCATCGCGGGGGCGGACGCAAATATTTGCCGATGAAAAATGACATCCTGCGTTTTCTCAGACAGGAGAAAAGTTCGGATGTGTTTTTCACCACCATGATAGATTTGTATGCTCTTGCTCCTGAATTTCCAGGTTTGCGAGAGTCTGAACGTATGCGGCAGAATCCTGTGGAACGGGTCGAATTTCTGGAGCAGTGTTTTTTGGAAGACATCGGAGACAGGCGATTCATTCCCTACCTTCAGTTGCATGAATACGAAGCATACCTTTTTTCTGATCCGGCATGTTTTGCAGACCTTCCTAATGCCCGTACAGACGCTGTTGAGGCTCTCAAAGCCATTGCTGATCAATACAGCACACCGGAAATGATTGATGACGGACAGGATACGGCTCCCAGCAAACACATCCTATCTCATTTTCCCGGTTACGGAGCAAAGTCTGTTTTTGGACCATTGCTGGCTGAACGGATTGGACTGCCGGTAATTCGGAATAAATGTCCCCATTTCAGCAGATGGCTGTCACGCCTTGAATCACTGAATGAAGAATGATGATCAGGGCAGGAGAATGCGAAGTCAAAGTATCTGTCTTGAAATCTGATAATTAAGGAATTACACAATGAATATAACAAGACTCATAATTGTGGCTGTGGGGGGGCAGGGCAATCTGCTGGCCTCACGGGTCATTGGGGAGGCCGCTCTGCTCTCGGATGTTCCGGTGCGCATGAGTGAAATTCACGGCATGGCCCAGCGGGGCGGCGTGGTGGAATCCGCGATAGTGTTCGGAGAGGCAAAAAGCACCATCATCTCAGACGGGGAGGCGGATCTGCTGGTGGGTTTTGAGCCTGCGGAAACCCTGCGCGCGCTGAACAAATGCAATGGCAAAACCACAGTGATTACCAATCTCTCTCCGCTTTCTCCGTTTACCGTGACCATCGGAAAGGCTGTGTATCCCAAGCTTTCGCAGATACAGGAACTCATCCGCGCCAAGACCGGAAAACTGATCGCGTTTGATGCCAGAAATCTGGCGGAACAGGCCGGAAATGTCATGGCTGTGAACATGGTTCTGGTGGGAGCCATTGCCCAGACCGGAATCCTGCCCATATCTGCGGAAAATTTCAGACAGGCCATCCGCAGCAAAACCAAAAAGGCCTTTGCGGAAGTGAACCTCAAAGCCTTTGACCTCGGTTTTGCCGAGGCCGGAAAAACAGGTTGAAGCCATGCCCGAAACCGCCAGTCGTCTGCATCATTTTACTGAGTCCGTCATCCGGGAAATGACCCGTGTCGCGGATGCCCACAATGCCATTAACCTGTCCGAGGGATTTCCGGATTTTGATCCGCCCGCGGAACTGGTGCAGGCAGCGAAAAAGGCTCTGGATGACGGGTTTAACCAGTATGCTGTCACTTGGGGTTCTCCCCGTTTCCGTCAGGCTCTGGCCCGGAAACAGCAGCAGTGGATGGGGCTGGAACTGGATCCGGACACCAATATCGTGGTGACCTGCGGCGGAACCGAGGCCATGATGACAGCCATGATGACGGTCTGCAATCCGGGCGACAAAGTGATCATTTTTTCACCCTTTTATGAAAACTACGGAGCAGACGCGATTCTTTCCGGCGCAGAGCCGATCTGGGTGACGCTTCATCCTCCGGATTTCAACTTTGATCCGCAGGAACTGCGCCGGGCATTTGAGAGAAAGGCCAAAGCTCTGGTGCTCTGCAATCCCTCCAATCCCACAGGAAAGGTGTTCACACGGGAAGAACTGAAAATCATAGCAGATCTGGCACAGGAGTTTGACACGTTTGTCATCACAGATGAGGTGTATGAGCATATTGTGTATCCGCCGCATGAGCATATTTACATGGCCAGTCTGCCGGGGATGTTCAGCCGGACGATTTCCACCGGTTCCCTTTCCAAAACCTATTCCATTACGGGCTGGCGCCTCGGTTATGTCGTCGCGTCCGAAGAGATTGTCCGTGAAGCAAAAAAAGTGCATGATTTTCTGACGGTGGGAGCGGCAGCTCCTTTGCAGGAGGCTGCGGTGACAGCTTTGGGATTTCCTCCATCCTATTATATGGAACTGAAAGAGGGGTATATCCGGAGAAGAGACTGTTTCCTGACATATCTGGATCAGGCCGGACTCCGTTATACAAAACCCCAGGGGGCATATTATGTATTGGCAGACATATCGGGCTTCGGTTTTGACAGCGATGACGCATTCTGCCGATGGATGGCAAGGGAGATTGGTGTGGCCGCTGTTCCGGGATCAAGTTTCTTCAGGGAACCTGTCCGTCACCTGATCCGTTTTCATTTCGCGAAACAGGAACAAACCCTGCGGGCAGCCGGAGAACGTTTGCTGCATCTGTCTGAAAAAATATGATCGGATCGGCCAAAATGTCAGTTTTTCTTCTTTTTTTCTTGCATTTCTTTATGTTATCGTATATTGAACTGTGGCACTCATTGTATGGTTTATTGTGCTGTGCACAATGCGGACGGAACCGGGGAGCAATCCAAAGGTTCTGCCGTTCAGGAACAATTTATTTCTTTAGTTCAGGAGGTGCAGAATAGCTAAGCCGAAACAAACAGAGAAGGTGAACATCAATCAGCAGATCAGGTCAAGGGAAGTCAGGGTGATCGATCCGGACGGAAACCAGATCGGTATCATTCCGACATACAAGGCACTTGCGACAGCAAATGAATTTGGTCTTGATCTCGTGGAGATTTCCCCGAACGCCAAACCTCCTGTCTGCAAAATCATGGACTACGGGCGGTTCAAGTATGAACAGACCAAGAAGCAGCAGGAAGCCAAAAAGAAACAGAGCACTTTTCAGGTCAAGGAGATAAAGGTCCGGCCCAAAACCGGTGATCATGATCTGGAAGTGAAAGTGGGGCATATCCTTAAATTTATTGAAAAAAAGGATAAGGTCAAAGTCACTGTCATGTTCAGGGGACGGGAGATTACACTTTCCCAGCGAGGAAAAGAACTGCTTGATGAAATTGCCGAAAAGATGAAGGATGTTGCTGTTGTGGAGCAATTTCCCAAATTCGAGGGGCGGACGATGATCATGATCCTGGCTCCGAAATAGGCAGTCTGTCCGGTTCTTTTTCTGAGTTTCTGCAACTGTCCGGAGGGTGACGTGCGCGTATCAGAGGGGCTGTCACCCATTTTTTATCCGGATACGGAATTCGTGTGTTTTGCCTGCTGTGCGACTGAGCCTCCGGTGCAAGGGAAGTCACGGAATCTGTCTCTGTAAAATGAAATCTGCTGCTGCCCATAGGAAATTTTTTTGTTTCCGGAAGGTGGAGCGGTAATCCCACAAGAAGGATTTTGCGGTTTCATTTTCCCTGCACAATCAATAGGTTGCAGACAGGCAGAGCGTAATCCCATAAAAAGGATTTTGCGGTTTCATCTTCTGCTTCCGGCATTCCGGCTGTACGAGGAAAGGAAGAAAGATAAACCGCGTGATTTGTTTTCTGAAAATTGCGGAAAGGATGATATTTTTTTGTTGAATCCGGAGAATTGTTATGTTAGACTGCAAAATTTCAGTTTTGGATATTCCTGTATCACAAAAAATAATGTGGAGAAGACACTATGCCGAAAATAAAGACAAACCGTTCTGCCGCCAAACGCTTTAAAAAAACGGGAACCGGTAAGTTTGTGTATGAAAAGGCTTTCGGAAGTCACATTCTGACAAAGAAAACCCGTAAACGCAAAAGATCGCTGCGGAAGACACAAATCATTGACAAAAGCAACGTAAAACAGTTGAAGCTGCTTCTGCCCAACGGCTGAAAAGGATTTCCGGTAAGCTGGGGCACATTGCGGATTGCCGTGCTGCTGTCCATGCATTCTGCCCGGCACCCTTTTTATGTGTAAGGGCAGGTTTGGAACCAGCACCGGAAATCAGTAACTGAGCAGACTTTTCCGTGTGAGAGGAGAAACATCATGCGTATTAAAAGAGGATTCAAAGCAAGAAGACGCCGGAAAAAGGTCCTGAAGCTGGCCAAGGGATTTCGCGGCGGTCACAGTAAGCTGTTCCGTACAGCAGCCGATACGGTGGACAGAGCCCTGCGCTATGCTTTCCGTGACCGCAAAGCCCGGAAACGGGATTTCAGAAAACTCTGGATTATCAGAATCAATGCCGCGGCGCGGATGAACGATCTGAGTTACAGCAAATTCATTCACGGACTCAAACGAGCGGATGTGGAACTGGACCGCAAAGTGCTGGCCGAACTGGCCATTTCCGATCCCGGTGCATTTTCACAAATCGCGGGACTGGCAGCAGCACAGCAGTAATCAAAACCCGGAGACCGGGAGTTGGAAACTGGCAACTGACTACCAGATATTACAGAAAAAAGACCACTGGCTTCCAGCCTGCGGTGCGGCTCATGAAACATGCCGGAAGCCTGTTCAGTCTTGTTTCCGATAATATCTGCTGAACACTGGTAGCGACCGTGGAAAATATCGAACAAATAAAAGCAGCGGCCCTTGAAGGTCTTGGGAAGGCTTCGGATCCGGAACAGATCAAAGCCCTTTCTGTCCACTACCTGGGACGGAAGGGGGTTCTTACGCAGTTCCTCAGGAAGATATCCGACTTTCCCCCTGAAGAAAGGCCTGCTGCCGGAAAACGGGCCAATGAGGTAAAAAAGGAACTGGACGCTGCTTTTGGGGAAAAACTCAGGGCGGCCGAATCAGCACAGATGACCGGGGAGGATCGCATTGATGTTTCCCTGCCGGGCAGAACAGTTCCTCACGGCTTTCTGCACCCCCTGACACAGGTGACCCGTGAAATCTGCGAAATATTCGTGCGTATGGGATTTGAGATTGCCGAAGGTCCGGAGGTGGAATCCGACTATTACAACTTTGAGTCTCTCAACATTCCCAAAAACCACCCGGCCAGGGATATGCAGGACACTTTTTATGTATCAGAAAGTATTGTCCTGAGAACCCAGACATCGCCCATGCAGGTGCGGGTAATGGAAAAACAGCCTCCTCCGGTGCGAATTATCTCCCCGGGAAAGGTGTACCGCTGCGACTCCGATATTACACATACCCCCATGTTCAGCCAGGTGGAAGGACTGCTGGTGGATGAAAAGGTCAGTTTCGGGGATCTCAAGGGAACTCTGACGGCCTTTGTCCACAGGATGTTTGATGCACAGACTTCCCTGCGGTTCCGTCCCAGTTTTTTTCCCTTTACCGAACCCAGCGCAGAAGTGGATATCCGCTGCATCATGTGCCGAGGAAAAGGCTGCCGGGTCTGCTCCCAGTCCGGATGGCTGGAAATACTTGGTTCCGGCATGGTTCATCCTGCCGTTTTTGAGAATGTGGGTTATGACACCAGTCGGTATTCCGGTTTTGCCTTTGGCATGGGCGTGGAGCGCATTGCCATGCTCAAATACGGCATTGACGATATCCGAAAATTTTTTGACAATGATCTTAGGTTTTTAAAACAGTTTTAGCTTGTCAGGGTTGCATCCGCAATTCTGAAAACCGGGCATAAAAACTGACGGTGCACTGCCACCAAACCTGATCCACGATTTTATTTCAAGGCATTTTTACATGAAAGTCAGTCTGAGCTGGTTAAGGGAATATGTTCCCGTTAACATCACGGTTTCCGAAATGTGTGCACGCCTCACCATGGCCGGTCTGGAAACAGATTCGGTAACGGATCGCTATGCATGGCTGAACACAGTGAAAGTGGGCAGAATCAGCCATGTGCGTCCTCATCCCAATGCAGGCAGACTGCATCTGTGTGAAGTGGAACTGGGAGATCGCAGCGTGCAGGTGGTATGCGGTGCGCCCAATGCGTGCAAAGGAATGACAGTGCCGCTGGCCCTGCCCGGCACAGAATTTCCCAATGGCCGAATCCTGGAAAAAAGTATCATCCGCGGACAAAGCTCCGAGGGAATGCTGTGCAGTGAAGCGGAACTGGAACTGGGAACGGACAGCAGCGGACTCATGGAACTGCCACAGGATTTGCAGCCCGGCACGCGGCTGCCCAAAGCCCTGAACCTGTCAGACGCCATGATCGAAGTGGATCTGACCCCCAACCGGCCTGACTGTCTGAGCATTATCGGGGTGGCCCGTGAAATCGGGGCATTTCAGGGAAAAAAGGTGAAATTC
>CAZDIU010000107.1:0-15399 GCA_964505535.1 uncultured Desulfobacterales bacterium
TCAATGAGATGTTCCTCCCCCAGCACTTTGATGGCAGCACGGGCCACAGCACAGGCCAGGGGATTTCCGCCAAAGGTGCTGCCATGCTCTCCAGGCCGCAGCACACCCAGCACCTCGGAATTGGACAGCACAGCCGAAACCGGATAGAATCCGCCGGACAGGGCCTTGCCCACCAGGGTCAGATCCGCCTCAATGCCCTCGTGCTCTTCCGCGAGCATTTTGCCGGTTCTGCCCAGACCGGTCTGGATTTCATCGAGAATCAGCATGATATTGTGTTTTGTGCAGATTTCCCGCACTTTTTTCAGATAGCCTGCACGCGGAATGATCACCCCTGCCTCTCCCTGTATGGGTTCCACCAGAAATCCCACCGTATTGGGGGTGATGGCAGAGACAAGCGCATCCGCATCGCCAAAGGCAATGATCCTGAATCCCGGCGTAAAGGGGCCGAATCCCTCGCGGGAAATCGGATCCGTGCTGAAACCCACAATGGTGATGGTGCGTCCGTGAAAATTGTTGCTGCACACAATGATTTCAGCCTGATCTGCTGGCACGCCTTTGACCTTGTATCCCCATTTGCGCACGGCCTTGATTGCGGTTTCCACTGCCTCCGCGCCGCTGTTCATGGGCAGAACCCGGTGGGATTTGGTCAGCTCGCAGAGTTCTTTGTAAAAAAGCCCAAGCTGATCATTGCGAAACGCGCGGGAGGTCAGGGTCAGGCGCTGGCACTGCTCCATCATGGCCTGCATAATCCGGGGATGGCAATGCCCCTGATTCACAGCAGAATAAGCGGACAGGCAGTCCAGATATTTCTTTCCGTCCGTATCCCAGACCCAGACGCCCTGCCCCCGTGCAAGCACAACATCAAGCGGTTTGTAATTGTGCGCGCCGAATGTCTCTTCCAGTTGAACATATTCCTGCTGTTTCATCACAGTTATCCTCCTGTCTGATTCATTTCACTCCCCTGCCCGGCAGTACAACCGTGGATAGTGGGTCAAATCGGTTGATTCTGAAATTCCCCTCCCCCGGCCGGAGGAGGAAAACTCCCGTCAGTCAAAGATTTTTTCAGCCCTCCCTCAGGGAGGGAAGAGTTTTTTCCTCCTCATCAGCCGCTTTTACCCACTGCCAACTGCCAATACCATAATCATATAATCTTTACCGTGCAAATGTACAGGAAAAAACGCAGGCAGAGAATTCCAGACTGTCATGAAACTGACAGCAAGTCATATCACCGCGTAACCACCCTGCAGGCAATGTCTTTGGAAATCAGTTCGGAGCATTGCTGTTCAGCGCCTTCCCGCGTACGGAACGCGCCGGCATACAGACAATGCCTCCGGTCACTGCGCGCTATCACATAACAGGAATATCCCTTTTCTGCCAGCAATGCAGCGTATTCCGATGCCTCCGCAGCCGAGGGAAAGGTTTTCACAAGTCCTGCATACGGAGTTCTGACCACAAGGGCCCCTTCCTCATTTCTGCTGCTGATGAACCTGTCGGCATCCTGCCTTTTTTCAAATATGCCGGTAAAGATGCAGAACCAGAAACCGCCATCATCTGCTTTCATTTTCACCCAGTAGGCCGGGAATCCCTTTTTTCTGTACGCGGCAAGGGCTTCCCCGGTTCCCTCCCAGGTACGGAAGGAGGCCAGTTGCACGGAATAAGGATATTTTCCCCAATCTGTGCTTTCTTCGTCCTCATTTATGTTTTCCTCATCCCACTGCAGGGGGAGAGATGAGAACTCAGTTTCTGCGATGTCAGACCCTGACAGAATTTCCTTTTCTTCTGACGGTTCATCCGCAGCAGGCACTGACACGCTTTCCTGCATGACAGGATCAGTTTCCGGTTCCTTTGTTTCTTGGGAAACAGTCATTGAGGTTGTTTCCTGAACAACCGGATCAATTTCCTCCACTGTCTGTGACAAATCTTCTTTCTGCAATGCGGAAAAATCTTGAGACTGTACAGGAGGACTTTCCTTTTTCTTTCCGCTTTCCGGCAGTTGTGAAGGAATATTTTTTGCAGACAGTTCCCTGTAAACCGGTTCAGATTCGTTTTTCTCCCGGTAAGTCATGAAAAAGACTCCAAGGGCCAGCAGCAGTGCCATTGCCAGAACAAATCGGAAAAACACACGGGATGTCTGTTTTTTTTCATGCTTTTCCCTGTCCGGAACAGTTGGCATCTTGGGCTGATCTTCATAAGAAACAGAACCTTTGTGTTCATCATTTTCCGCGTGCTGACTTTTTTCCTCCCTGCCGGAAGATGGCTTTGTGAATCCTGAATCTGCGATTTGCGTTTCTGTGTTCGCTGTGCCTTCTTCTTTGCGGTCAAAATCAGATTTCACGGGGGAATGTGCGCTTTCCGGAACAGCGGGAATCCGTGCGGAGCGGGAAAAACGGAACCCCAGGTTTTCCAATGCCCTGCGCAAATCCGCTTCCTTAACCTTTGGATGACCCGCAGCAAAGGCATTGAGCAAAGAGGCATCACAGAGTTTGTTGATATTCCGGGGAATGCCATTGGATATCCGGACAACGGCATCTGCCACGCCGGGTGAAAAGATGTCAGTTGAACCACCAGCGACTTTCAGGCGGTGTGCGATATAGCGCAGAGACTGCTCCCGGTTCATGGGATCAAGGCCTGCAGACACGGCCAGCCGCTGCATCAGTTGACGCATATCCGGCTGGGCAAAGGTCCTGGCCAGTTCCCTCTGTCCCACCAGCAGTATCTGGAGGAGTTTGCAATCCGGGGTTTCCAGATTGGACAGCACCAGAATTTCCTGAAAAACCTCTTTGCGTATCAGGTGAGCCTCGTCCATGATCAGCAGACACTGCTTTCCCTCTTCATTAAGGCATGTGAGATTTTCCCTGATTTTTTCTGTGAGGCTCAAAGTGCCAACTCCGGGCAGGGAGATTTCCAGACTGTCTGCAATAAAAGGAAGCAGTTCCTCCCGTGCTGCCGAAGGATGGGAAATGCGGATAATCCGGGTCTGTTCCGGCATATGCTCTGCCAGCGCAACGGTCAGCATGGTTTTGCCGGAACCGACCGGGCCCGTGATGCACATGAGCCCCTTGCGGGAAACCGTGCCGTGCATGAGAAGTGCCAGGATATCCCGGTACCGGCTGCCCTTGAAGAAAAAGGCCGGATCAGATGTGTTTTCAAAAGGAAGCCTTCTGAGGCCGAAATGTTCCAGATACAATGCGAGTCTCCTATGTGCGTTTCATTTTCAGGCGTTCAGGCGCTGAGCCAATATGCGTATCATAAACAGAGGATTTCCGAGCAGACAGCGTTTTGCCAGACGCCGGGATTTCAGCACAAAGCCGAACCCACATTTCACGCCCATCCATCTGGGGTATGGGGTATATCAGTTTGCTGAGCCGCGTTCAGGCAGTCTTGCATGGTTCAGCCCGGAGATTGTGCGGTGGATGCTTCAGATTCCCCCTTTTCCAAAGGACTGAAGGGCATTTTCAGGATGCTGCACAGAAATCTTCCCTGCTTCCTTTTAGAAAGGCAGTGCTTTCTGCTGACTGAGTCAATCAACGATGCTGCGCAGCATCAGTCAGTAACTGATGTTACGCAGCCCTTCTGAAAATCAGGCGGTCATTCAGTTTCTCCGTCATTCCGGCAAAAGCCGGAATCCAGTATTTTGAAGATGTCCCGGATACCGGCCTTCGCCGATATGACGGTCATGCGCAGCATCAGTCAGCAATTCCCAGATCGGTCATGCCCGGACGGATTTCCCCTCGAAAACAAGCAGGGCAATCTGATCCACAATGCTTTTCAATTCCCCGGACTGCGCCGTCATCATTTCAGACACTCCTGATGATTCCTGGGCTGTGGCTGCGACCTGCTGGAGCATTTTTTCCATTTCACTCATGGACAGACTGATCTGCGCAATGCCTTGGGACTGCTCCCGCGAGGCTGCGGCTATCTCCTGAATGATCTGACCCACTTTTGCAGATATGGCCGCGTGTTCCCCAAAGGCCGCTTCTGCGGCACGGGTGAGGGCATTGCCCTGCTCCACGGATCTGATCGTGTTTTCAATCAGGCCTGCCGTATTTCTGGCTGCCTCCGCTGACCGCATGGCCAGACTGCGCACCTCATCGGCCACCACGGCAAACCCTGCGCCGGATTCCCCGGCACGGGCCGCCTCCACTGCCGCATTGAGGGCCAGCAGACTGGTCTGAAATGCTATCTCATCAATGCTTTTGACAATTTTCCCTGTTTCCTCGCTGGATCGGATGATCGTGCCGATGGCCTGCACCATCCGGGACATGTGCTGACTGACCTGTTCCGACACCCGGCCTGCCTCACCCATCATGCTTCCGGCCTGACCCGTGTGCTCCGCGTTGTTCCGGGTCATGGCGGCTGTCTCCTCCAGCGAGGATGCGCACTCTTCAATGGCAGCGGCCTGCCGGGAGGCATTTTCAGCCAGTTGACTGCTGGCATCGGAAACCTGAACGGCTCCGGCACTGACCTGTTCCGCTGCCCGGGTGAGCACACTGATGAATCCAATGACAGGTTTCACAACGGATTTTACTGTAAGCAGGGTCACACAGATCACAATTATGAGCAGCGCAACGGTTATGACTGCATTCCAATTGCGCAGATCATAGGCTTTGGACAGCAGTTCATCATAATCAATTCCGACCAGAATGATCCATTCGCAGGTTTTGCTGGTGCGAAAAACCGTAAGCCTTTTCTTCCCGTTTTGCTCATGAATGATGATGCCGCTGCCTCTTTTCATAATTTCCCTGCCGAACTCAGCGTCAGCAAGTTTCATGTTCAATATGGCAGATTCATCCGGATGGGAGACAACTGTGCCATCCATGTCGCAGATATAACCATAAATGCTTTTCCCAACTTTGAGAGGTGCGATGAACTGTTCATTAAAAATTGAGAGTTCTATTGTTCCTACAACTCCGCCGATGACCTTTCCTCCGTCTTTTACCGGTGCAGTCACAACAAATGTCGGTTTTTGCGTCCTGCGATGTCTGATAACCCTGGAAACATATATTTCACCTTTCATGATCATTTGGAAATAATCACGGTCTTTAATGTTGATTTTGCCAATGGATTCCCTTACAGGGGTGGCAACAATATCCCCTGACAGATTGGTCAGAAACAGACTGCTCAAAAAGACATGGCGGGATTTCATATCATCCATCTGCTGAATCAGAATCTCACGCACTTCTTTTCCTTCCTCACTCTCCTGAAGAGCCGTGCGGGCAATTTGCTGGTTTGCGAGGTCAACAATAAACATTTTTTGATCCTGCAGCCAGGCATCCAGCAGGCGCAATGTAAAATCTGCTGTCTGCGCGAGCTGGTTCGTGGCATCTTTTTCAAAAAAAGCCCTGGCTTTAATATAAGAAACTGTGGAAACAGTTCCCATTCCCAAAATGACAAGTGCCAATGAAGGAATCAGAAGACGGTTCTGGAGGTTTATTTTTTTCATGTTTTTCCTTTTCCATTTTTATTGATTGACGCATCCAAGAGACTGGCTGCAATTTCAAAAACACAATATAAAAAATATTATAACAATAAAAAGATGTGAACAAAATACGCTTTCCGATGCTGCTGAATTTTTCCAGGGGTGACTGTTCGGGGCATATTGTCTGCGGGCAGATGTCAACTGCACAACTCCCAATTATTTCTGTTACTGTGTTTCATTTTCTTTTTCTGCGTTTCCGTCAAAGCCTTCGTCGCCAGTATGAGGCCAATGCGGAACCAGAACCGGGTGGTGAAAAAAACACACTGAAATTCTTTCTGCCTATGAATGGACTGCGCAATCTGGGAGCCGAAGAAATCCCACAGCAAGACAGGGAAGTACCGAATCAGTCTTTGTGTATGCGATACGCCGGAGAATAAAAAAACACGTATATCAGGATATGGAGAAAGAGCACAGGCAGTCCTGCCTCTGGGGGAAACCAAGGGAATTCATTGGACACTGCTGCAGCAAAACGGCAACTCGCACCCATGTCTGGAATATCGCATTTGTGGATGACAGATGTATAATTGTTGCGTCCCGCGCCCAGAAAGGGATAATGGGAAATGTTATTGATCGCCCGATCTCCTGCAGGGGGTTGGGAATCCCGGCAGCACCTTTTTCATCCATGAACAGACGGTTCCGCACAGATTCCCCCAGCACAGGAACCGTGGCAGCAAGGCAGAAAAAACGAACACAATAATTGCTGAAACCACTTTCCGGCAGTGATATACACCTCAATGCCGTTTCCTTAAGGGAGCGGAGTCCCAAACTGAAAGTTTGGGATACTGAAACAATTTGGAAAAATCTGCCAAACTTTCAGTTTGGCACTCCTTTGTTTTCTTAAGGAAACGGCATTGATATACACCTAATGATGAGTATGATTCATGACAAGTGAACCTGCTGCTTTCACAGAACCCGGAGAACACGGAATGCTGTTCATCATTACTTGTATATCACTGCCAGTGCTTTTAACAGAGGTTATAAAAAACTTGCGTCCCTTGCGGTAAAAAATCTGCCGCACGGTCTTAAGTTCTGTTGATATTTGTATAACATACTGTTTTTATTTGAACAGAAATCTCTGAGCCGGACATGCAGAGTTTCACCGGTTCTGTCCGAAACGGCAGCATACAGCATTATGGCACTGCTGCCGGTTCAGATTTCCGATCTGAACAGCCACCTGAATCTGAAATGTCAACAGAACCAACAGGAGATACAAAATTTTCCAAAGAATTTGCAACAAATTATTTCCTTTGTGAAAATCTTTGGATTCCCTGTGGTTGACCTATTCACTCAGTTTTGCATTTTCTGCTGCGGCATCCTTTCTGCCATCACTGTAACGTTTCTCCCCATACCAGTTGACCTGCCGGATCAGTCCCCGGATAATGCTGACCTCTCTGGCCCGCAGTTGAATCCGTGTGAAAAAATTCCGGATGTGATTCATCCAGTAATCCGGATTTTCCGGGTTGACATAACAGATATTCACCAGCACCTCCCGCAGATCCTCATACATGCCGTCCAGTTCAAAACGGCCTGCCAGCCGCGGGGCAAAGGGCTTATCCTCTTCCTGTGTGGCGGTGAAGAGTTCATAGCACATCACCATGACTGCCTGAGCCAGATTGAGAGAGGAGAACTCCGCGGTGGGAATGTTGACCAGGGAGTGACAGTAACGCAAATCCTCGTTGGAAAGCCCCCGATCCTCCCGTCCGAACACCACGGCAATCTGATTTTCCTGTGATATGGAAATCAGTTGCCGGGCCATGCGGGGCGGGCTGTTCAAAACCCGCTGGCCTCCGACACGCGCTGTGGTTCCCACCACGTACTGGAACGGGCCAAGGGCTTCGGCCAGATTCTCATGCCTTTCCATGCGCTCCACCACATCCGCGGCTGCATGGGTGGCCATGGTCAGTGCCCGTTCCTGATTGTACATATACGGGTCAACCACAATCAGCCTTCGGATACCCATATTGCGCATGGCCCGTGCAGCAGCCCCGATGTTTTCGGAAAACCGGGGCTGATGCAGGACAATCACGATATTTTCCAGCCGGATTTTATCGGACATCAGCCGACAATTTCAAAGCTGTTGAAAAAATAACTGATCTCAAAAGCGGCTGTTTCCGGCGCATCAGAGCCGTGAACAATGTTTTTCTCAATATCCCGTGCAAAATCTGCACGAATGGTTCCGGGAGCAGCGTTTTTGTAATTGGTGGCGCCCATAAGTTCCCGATTTCGGGCAATCACATTTTCGCCTTCCAGAACCATGACCAGACAGGGCCCGGAGGACATGAAATCTGTCAGACTCTCAAAAAAAGGGCGTTCCTTATGCACAGCATAAAATCCCTGCGCCTGTTTTCTGCTCATGTGAATCAGTTTCATGGCCGCAATTTTGATGCCTGCTTTTTCAAAACGTCCGACCACTTCGCCGATCAGTCCCCGTGCCACGCCATCGGGTTTTACAATTGACAAGGTTCTTTCCATAAGACTTTCCATTTATCCTTTCTGTAATCATTGAAACACAAATTTTTATGACATAGCAGAAGCAAAGTGGCAAGTCAACCGGGATAAAAAAGAGAGGAAAAAAACCGGCAGAGAGGAAATTGTCTCCTCAGCCTGTCATCCGCATCAGGAGATTCCAAAACACAATTTGCATAACTTGCTGAAAGAAAAAAATATCATCAGAAAAACGAAACAGACAACAGTCTGAAAAATGAGATTGAACTTCTTTTGTCAGAAGAGAATTATTGAACTGTGATACCGATTCCCCATTGAAAAGATACTTATAAGCAGGCAAAAAGAAGTCTCCGTGTATTTAAAAAACCGGATTTTTTTTGAAAAATCCGGTTTTTCCGAAAAAATTGTGTTTCAGATCAATGGAGAATTGGTATGAATGCTGTGGGAAAAAATCATCTCATCAGCCTGTTGGACACAGCAGGAACTTTCCATACAAATCCAAACTGCTGCGGATGGGTATGTGCCGGATTGCATATTGCCTGCGCGGACTTTTCCAATCAGGAATGGGAAATGCATCAGCAGGGAAATGCCTGTGCTGAAAAACATGCCGAAACAATCACTGTCAGCAGTTCAATTGCTTCAGTTTTTCCAAAATCATGCGGTTGACGGCAGACGTTTTCAGGGAGATGCGGATAAATCGGTCAGACAGGCCCCGGAAATTGGCGCAGTTGCGGATCAGAATTTTTTCCCGTGCCAGGGCAGCGCAGATTTCTTCGGAATTGTATGCGCCTTTCAGTTCTGCCAGGACAAAAGAGGTGCAGCTCGGAAAAAGCCGTACAGAGGATACGTCTTTCATCGCGTGAAAAAAATGCTTTCTTTCCGCCTCCAGAAAATCTCTGCTTTCGGCCACAAACCTGTCTGCAATTTCCTGATGCGCCATCAGCCACACCACTGCATGAAGGGCCAGTTTGTTCACCCTCCAGGGCAGCGCGTAACGGTTCATTTTTCGGATTATGTCCGGATCTGCAATGAGAAAGCCGATCCGCAGACCCGGAATCCGGAAGATTTTGGACATGGAACTGAGTATGATGACATTGGAAAGACCGCAGTGCACCATGCTGTGATCTGTTTCCTCTTTCACAAAAGGAAGATAGGATTCATCTATGATGAAACGGGTTTGGGGAAGGGACTCGCAGAGTTCTTTGAGCGCGGAAAAGGAAATCAGCGCGCCGGTGGGATTGCCGGGATTGCAGAGGAAAACCGTATCCGCCCCTGATGCAGCATCCGCTATCTGCCGGACATCAGGCTGAAAATCCCGTTCCTTTTCTGCAAAAACAAAGTCATGGGCTGTGCCGTGCATGGTGCAGGCATCCGCATAATCCGCATAGGTGGGGCCGACAATGAGCACACGCCTGCTCTCAAGAGCCAGGGGAAGAAAATAGATGAACTGGGTGGATCCGTTTCCGGCCAGAACCTGAGCGGAATTCAAATCACAGCGCCGGGAAAATGCACGCACGGCACTGCCGGAATCTGCATCCGGCAATATATTGATGAGATCCATGTTCTCCCGCAGATAATCTCTCAGTCCGGGCGGCGGCCCCAGAGGATTGACATTGCTGCTCATATCAATAATATCAGCCGGATCGCACCCCAGTTTTTCCGCAAGTCCGCGAATATTTCCCCCATGTCCTCCAATCATGCACTGCCTCCCAGTGCTGCGGCCATGAAAAGCCCTGATTCTGCAATCTCTGCCATGGCCCCCAGCATATCACCTGTGATGCAGCCCATGCGTTTTTTGTAAAAGCGCAGCAGGAGTATCAGCATCACAGCAAATACAGCGTTGACAACCAGCCCCCGCCATCCGCAGAACAGGGAAAGAAAAACGGGAAGGGCCAGAAATCGGAATTCTTTCCATTGAATCTTCTTCTGAAAAAAAGCATGTCCGGTTCCCCCGTCAGGTCTGCCGTATTCCAGAAAACGGAATCCGAACAGCATCGCTCCTCTGGCATATGCCGGAATCATAATCAGAAACAGGGGTCGGTGATGAATCAGATCCGAAAGCCCTGCCCATTTGATCCCCAGCGCACAGACAACCGTAACCAGCGCCATGGCTCCGATGCGGCTGTCTTTCATGATTTCCAGAGATTTTTCCCTGGTCCTGCAGCCGTAAAGCCCGTCTGCGGTATCTCCAAGTCCGTCCAGATGAAATGCGCCCGTAATCCAGACCAGAAACACCACATCCAGAACCGAGGCCGCTGACCGGGACCACAACTGGCAGACAGCCATGTCAAACACAGAAAGCAGGAAACCGATTATCAGACCGGCAACAGGAAAATACGGGATCATTCCTGCGGGATCAAAGGTTTCGGATTTTCCTGCTGGCAAAATGGTGATGAACTGTATGGCAGAGATCAGCCCCTTCACCGGTTCCTATTCCTTCTTAAGCACGTCAATCATGGAAAAAATCATTCCCTTTACCCCCTGTCTGAGTTTTTCAGCCAGAAAAATGACAGCATCCAAAGTTCCTCTGACATAAATATCTCTGCCGTTGACATTGTGTGTGAAGGAAAATTTGACCGTGCCGTCATCCGAAAGCAGGGTATAGGTATGCCAGGCATGTCCCTTCAGATATTCCTGCGGAATGCCCCACTGTTTTTTCTGAATATCCGGATCTCTTTCTTTGAAAATCTGATCTGCCTTAAAATTGCATCCCAGTTTGCTGAAATAGGTGACCATGGCTTTGGCAGTTCCGCTGGTGTCCGCCTTTCCCTTCTGGTGACTTTCCCTGATTTCCAGGGAATATCCCTCAAAAAGTCCGGGAAAATGTTCAGCCGCATATTCCATCATGGCCTGAAAACCCACAATCTGCTTTGCCATATTGGGAGCTATCACTGCGGAAGTCTCCGAGGATTTTACGGTTTCCGCAAGCAGCTCCCTGTTGCCTCCTGTGGTCCCCATGACAAAGGGAAGCCCGTGTCCGCAGTAAAAAGCAGCATTTTCATTCACTGCCGAGGGATGGGTGAAATCAATGCTGATGAAATCCCCTTCGCGTCTCCGGATTTCCTGGATAACCTCATCCCGCTGATCCGGCCGCACCAGCGAGATTCTTCCGGCATCTGACATATATTCCCGATCTGCAATCTCAGGCCCGGTCAGAGACCAGGGAAGCAGAAGAAAGCGCTTGTCCATGCCCGCATGCCGGATAAGACCGGCTGCCATATTTCCGGGCGCGCCGTTGACCATAATTTTGATCTGATTCATCATTGCCTCCGTAAAACAAAGGGTTGAAATCTGCATCCCTGACCTTGTACCCAATGCCATTCACTTACGTCCAAAATGCGCTATCTGGAGTGCCTGCCTGAAAGTCCGGTTACCTGAAATGATTCAGAAAATACTGCCAAACTTTCAGTTTGGCACTCCTTGTTCCTCTCTTAAGTCAATGGCAGCAGCCCTGTATCCGGGACATGCGCAACTCCGGAAACCTTCCGGTGTCCGTTGCAAATGAAAAAAGCCCCGCCTTTCACAGACAGAGCTTTTTCAGGTACCGGTTTCCCGCGGAGGATCAGATTCCCGGCTATGTGTCTTCCCGGGTTTCGATCCCGCTTTCTGTCGGGGCATGTGATTCTGCCGCACTTTCATCCCGGGTTTTCTCTGCTTCGGAAGATGATTGAGCTTTGTCCGCTGTTTTGGACAGAGCTGGAGCAGAACTTTCCTGTTTTGGGGCAGGTGAGGATTCCTTTTTGCTCCCAGGTTTTTTCAGGCTTGTGCTTTTTTCCCGTGCAATCAGTTCAATCAGGGACATGGGGGCACAGTCACCGGGACGTCTGCCCAGCTTGACAATCCGCGTGTATCCGCCGTTCACATTGCCATAACGGTCGGCTGCCTCAGCAAAAAGTTTGTGAACAACATTTTTTTCCCTGACAATGGCAAGGGCCTGGCGTCTGGCATGAAGGTCCCCTCTTTTGGCCAGAGTGACCAGATGATCAGCCCATTGTCTGATTGCTTTTGCCTTGGTATCTGTGGTACGGATACGATCATATTTGAACAGGGATGTCACCATGTTCCGGAACATGGCTTTTCTGTGACTGCCTGTCCGTCCTAATTTAACACCCGCATTTCGATGTCTCATAGAATCTTATTCCCCTTCCTCCGCGTCTTCTTCAGGAGCCGCAAATCCCTCAAGCTTCATCCCAAGAGAAAGGCCCATCCCGGACAGGACCTCCTTAATCTCATTGAGAGATTTTCTTCCGAAATTCTTGGTCTTGAGCATTTCAGCCTCGGTTTTGGCAACCAACTGGTATATTTTGAGTATATTGGCATTTTTCAGACAGTTGGCACTGCGCACCGACAGTTCGAGCTCTTCAACGCTTCTGTAAAGATTTTCGTTAAATTTTGGTTTCTGCTGGTCTTCGGACTTCCGATCCGGTTCCGGCTCGGCCTCCTCATCAAAAGTGATGAAGATGGACATCTGCTCCTTGAGTATCTTGGAGGCATATGCAACCGCATCTTCGGGCCGGATACTGCCGTCCGTCCACACTTCCATGGTCAGTTTGTCATAATCCGTGCGTTGGCCCACACGGGCATTTCCCACCACATAATTCACGCGTCTGATGGGGGAAAACACTGCATCAATGGGAATCGTGCCCACAGGTGCATCTTCATCCCTGTTGGCTTCTGACAGGGCATACCCTTTCCCTGCCTTCACCTGCATCTCCATCGCCAGAGTTGCACCTTCCCTGAGTGTGGCGATATGCTGCTCCGGGTTCAGGACAGTGACGCTGCCGTCATCACTGATGATATCCCCGGCCTGTACCCGGCCTTCCCCCGCGGCTTGGATGCGTATCCTTTTCGGTTCCGGATCAGACACGCGGAGACGGACTTCCTTCAAATTCAGGATAATTTCTGAGACATCCTCAAAAACTCCGGGAATAACACTGAATTCATGCATGACGCTGTCAAATTTCACGGATACGACAGCTGCCCCGTACAGAGAGGAAAGTATTATCCGTCTTAAAGAATTTCCGATGGTTATGCCAAATCCCCGCTCAAGAGGTTCACAAACGAACTTTCCGTATGATGGGGTGCTGGTTACCTGAACTTTTTCCGGCCGGATAATTTCCCGCCAGTTCATATACATAAGTTCATTTGATGACATTTATCCTCACTCCAGATCAGAAGATGTCCGAGCAGCCTGATATGGTCTTATCATCAGCAATCTGCAAAAAATAAAATGACTTGCTATTTGGAATAAAGTTCCACAATCAGCTGCTCCTGCATCGGCATCGTCAGGTCCTCACGCACCGGAAAACTTTTGATTTTTCCCTTCATATTCTCCCTGTCCAACTCAATCCACTGGGGAACCCCTCTCCTGACCACAGCATCCAGCGCGTCTGTAATGGCCTGCACATTCCGGCTTTTTTCACGCACCTCAATAATATCTCCCACTCTGATCTGACAGGAGGGGATATTTACTTTTCTGCCGTTGACAAGAAAATGGCCGTGACGGACAAAATGGCGGCCCTGGGTACGCGAATTTGCAAAGCCTGCCCGGTATACCACATTGTCCAGACGGCTTTCCAAAAGAATCAGGAGATTTACACCTGTGATTCCCTTCTGCCGGTCGGCCTTTTCAAAAAACAGGCGAAACTGTTTCTCGCCAAGTCCGTAAATCCGTTTGACCTTCTGTTTTTCACGCAGCTGAATTCCGTAATCCGAAATCTTTCCCCTGCGCCGCTGTCCGTGCTGTCCCGGGGGATAGCCCCGGCGATCAAAAGCGCACTTGTCAGAATAACAGCGATCCCCTTTCAGAAACAACTTCAGGTTTTCCCGCCGGCATAACCTGCAAACCGATCCTGTGTATCGTGCCAACTTATCTCCTCCTTGTCCCTATACCCTGCGTCTTTTGGGCGGCCGGCATCCGTTATGGGGAATGGGTGTCACATCCCTGATCATCAAAACATTGAATCCCACTGCCTGCAGGGATCGCAGGGCAGACTCCCGGCCCGCGCCCGGTCCTTTCACATACACCTCCACATTCCGCATTCCATGCTCCATAGCCTTTTTTGCAGCATCCTCTGCTGCCAGCTGTGCGGCAAAAGGTGTACTTTTCCGGGAACCCTTGAATCCCTGGGAACCTGAACTGGACCAGGAGACAATGTTTCCGGACGGATCCGTAATCGTGACAATCGTATTGTTGAATGTCGACTGGATATGCACGACACCGTTGAGGATATTCTTTTTTTCTTTCTTCTTTGTACGGGTTCTTCTGGGCATACTGTGTTACATCCCCTCACACTTGAATGGATACTCCGTTGGTATTTTAAAGATTCCTTCAGAATCAAACCCCTATCATTTCTTTTTGGCTGCGCCCTTCTTTTTTACCGCAGACCGTCTCGGACCTTTGCGCGTCCTGGCATTGGTGCTGGTCCGCTGTCCCCGCACCGGAAGGGATTTCCGGTGCCGCAGTCCCCGGTAGCACCCGAGATCCATGAGCCGTTTGATATTCATGGAAATCTCTGTGCGAAGTTCGCCTTCCACCTTGTGCTCACTGTCAATCACCTTGCGGATATCATTAATCTGCACCTCGCTCAGATCATCTGTCCGGGTATTGGGATCGATATCCAGTTGCTTCAGGATATTCTTTGACGTGGACAGACCGATACCGTAAATATAGGTCAGTCCGATTTCAATCCGTTTCCGTCTTGGTAAATCTACACCTGAAATTCTTGCCAAAATCAGCCTCCTCTATCCCTGCCGCTGTTTGTGACGTTTGTTTTCGCAGATAACCCTGATAACCCCTTTTCTGCGGACAATCTTGCATTTGCTGCAGATTTTTTTGACAGACGCTCTGACTTTCATTGCATCACTCCTGTTTGAATTTCCTGTAAAAAATGCGGATACCCATAACGGTTTCCCTGCATTTGCCCCTATTTTGACCGGTAGGTGATTCTGCCGCGGGTCAGATCATAGGGAGAAAGCTCAACCGTTACCGTATCTCCGGGAAGAATCCGGATGAAATGCATACGCATCTTTCCGGAGATATGCGCCAATATCCGGTGTCCGTTTTCCAGTTCCACCCTGAACATTGCATTGGGCAGGGTTTCCATCACCGTCCCCTGCACCTTTATTGCTTCCTCTTTTGTTGCCATCTCTGCTGTTTCCTGTCGGTTCATGTCCCGGGGGCTGTTATCATCTCAGTTAGCTGAACCAAGGCACCTGAACTCCGAACATCTGATGAATCCTGACACCGCATTATCTCCGGCCCCTTATTCTGCCGCCGCCGCTTTTTTTGAGAAATCCCTCATAATGCCGGGTCAGCATATGGGACTCAATCTGTGCCACTGTGTCAATCGCAACCCCCACCACGATGAGCAGTGCAGTTCCCCCGAAATAAAAGGGAACATGAAATTTGGTCATCAGCACGGAGGGCAGCACACATACAGTGGAGACATACACGGCCCCGCCCAGGGTGATCC
>CAZDIU010000108.1:0-15392 GCA_964505535.1 uncultured Desulfobacterales bacterium
CATCCTTGATCTCCGTCTGCCGGATATGAACGGATTGGAAGTCCTTGCCGAACTTAAAAAACTGAGGCCCGGTATCAGCGTCATCATCCATACGGCCTATGCCAGTCTGGAATCTGCCATGACCGCAGTAAACCGGGAGGCCTTTGCCTATGTGCAGAAAATGGGCAATGTGGATGAACTCCTGCGCCATGTCCATCGGGCCTTTCATATCCATTTTGCCGGGTACAGTTCCCTGATGGAAGAGGAAGTGCGGAAACGGACAGAGGCTCTGGAGGCCTCTGTTCTCCGGATGAAAGAAAAGGAAAGACAGCTCCGGCAGTCACAGAAACTCGAAGCCATCGGAACTCTGGCCGGGGGAATTGCACACGATCTCAACAATATCCTTTTTCCCATACTCGGTTATACGGAGATGCTCCGGGATGATCTGCCCCAGGACAGTCATATGCAGGAATATGCTGATGCAATTATGAAAAGTGTCAAACGGGCTGCGGATCTTGTCAAACAGATTCTTTCCTTCAGCAGACAGACAGAAAGCGAACCATATCCCCTGGAACCGGCACACATCCTGAAAGAGATTCTCCAGCTAGTCCGTTCCACTTTGCCTGCCACAATCCGGACAGAAGAGAGCATTGATTCAAAATCCGGAATGATTCTGATCGATCCCACGCATTTTTACCAGATTGCCATGAATCTGATCACCAATGCCTTTCATGCAATGGAGGATTCAGGCGGAACCCTGAGCATCCGGCTCAGAAATACGGAGGTCACCCGCGAAAACGGGATTTCACCCGAACTGCCGGAAGGGAACTGTGTCTGCCTGACTGTCGGGGACACAGGCACAGGAATGGATGATCATACCCGCGAGAAAATCTTTGACCCCTATTTCACCACCAAACCCCAGGGCAAAGGCACTGGGCTGGGTCTGTCTGTGGTGCACGGCATTGTCCGAAACTGCGGGGGAACGATCAGGGTAAAGAGCAGCCCGGGAAAAGGTTCTGTTTTTGATGTTTATCTTCCTGTCTTCACTTCGGATTTCGTTCCGGAAGACCCAGCGCAGACAGGACATGTGCCCAAAGGCAGTGAACGGGTTCTGGTCGTGGATGATGAGCCGCGGATCCTGAGACTTGAAAAGCAGATACTGGAACGTCTCGGATATGCGGTTGAATGCAGTTCATGCGGCACAGAGGCTCTGGAACTCTTCAAAGCCAATCCCCATGCCTTTGACATCCTCATTACAGATATGACCATGCCGGACATGACAGGAGATGTTCTGACAGAGCAGGTTATGCAGATCCGCCCCGGATTTCCCGTAATCATCTGTACAGGTTTCAGTGAAAAAATCTCGCCGGAAAAGGCCGGGATTCTGGGTGTGAGAGGTCTTCTGCTGAAACCCGCAGGAAAATCCGAGCTTGGCTGGCAAATCCGGAAAGCACTGGATGGATGAGAATGAAATTCCAAAAAGCAGGGACAGCCCTTTTTCACACAGATTGCAGCAGGGCTCTGTCAGGGTTTAACTGACGGATAAAGCGGTTAAAATTTTATACCGATTCCCCATTGAAAATATACTTTGTGCTGATCCTGACCACCTTCGGATCAGCCGGATAATGGCCGATCCGGAGTCCCGGACTGAAAGTTTGGGAGCCTGAATTTTTCTGCCAAACTTTCAGTTTGGCAATCCGGACATTCCCTGATCTGACTTGACAGCATTGCGGAAACAGAGGATAAATTTTGCATAAATTCAACAGCGATTCAGCATAAAAAGTTTTCGTGTGTTCAAAAAACCGGATTTTTTTGAAAAATCCGGTTTTTCCGAAAAACCTGTGTTTCAGATCAATGGCGAATTGGTATCAGTCCGAAATTTCAATCACCCGCATGGCTTTCCATTTTCCCTGACGGTAGCGCCACACAGACACGCAGCAGAGGCAGAAAATAAAGAAAGTGCAGCAGGCCCAGGCATAATACAGCCCGGCTCCGCAATGCACAATCCCGATCCAGACCGGTAACACCATCACGGCCAGAGAAAGGCTTCCCAAAGTCCACATGATGAAACGCGTGTCACCCGCACCCTTGAGTGCGCCAATGAGAATCATGTAATTGGCATCAAAGAAGATATAGCAGGTGACAAAGCGCAGCAGGATTACGCCTGTTTTTGCAATTTCATCTGCCTGTTCCCCGCTCCCTGTTCCGAACAGGGAAAGGGTCTGCTCCGGCATAAAGAGAAAGATCAGTCCCATCACAATGGTGTAAGCCCAGGCAATGTGCAGCGTGCTTCGGGTGACAGACACAGCCTCATCCGGACGGTTCCGGCCAATGGCCTGTCCCACCAGAATGCTGGTTCCCATGGAAAAACCGAACATGGGCATAAACGCAAGGGAATTGACGGAAAAAACCATGTTGGTCACAGCCAGTTCCCGCCAGCCGATGCGTCCGACCATGAACACAAAAAAGGTGAATGCGAAAATATCCATGGAAAACTGCATTCCGCCCGGGCCGCCAAAACGGATCAGACGCACAAACAGATCCTTTTCAAACCGCCAGGCTGTCAGCACGCCGAAGTTTCTGTCATTTTTCCGGGTGAAGATGAAAAATGCGAACAGCCCTGCCATGAATGCCCACGCGCTCACGGTGGCAATGCCTGCGCCTGCTATGCCCAGTTCCGGAAATATCCATATCCCGTTGATCAAAGCATAATCCAGAGGAATGTTGAGCACCATTCCCATGATGTTGATGACCATAACGGCACGGGTTTTTCCCAGGCCGGAATAAAAAGAGGACAGGCAGATTTGCAGGACATTGCATCCTCCGCCCAGACAGAGAATGCGGAAATACACCACTTCCGCAGCCTGCACCTCAGGAGAATGTCCGCCCAGCCGAAACAGGGGGACGGCAATGAACCACAGTGCTGCTGTGCAAAGACCGGAAAGCAGGGAAAACCATATGCCCTGCCAGAGCGCGCACCCCACCCGTTTCCGTTCCCCCGCGCCTGTGTACTGGGCAATGAACACGCTGACATATCCGGCAATGCCCATGAAAAACGAGATGAAAAGAAAAGCCGCAACACCGCCCGGCATGGCTGCGGCAATCGCTGCAAGGGAATAATGGGAGAGAAACACGCGGTCTGTGAATTCCATGATCATGGTGGTGGATGTTCCGGCCACGAGCGGAAGACTGACGCGCAGCACCTCCCGGTACTGTTGCGGAAGCATGTTTACTCCGGAAGCAGATCGTAGAAATACATCAGTGTGTCGGAACGGGTGACAATGCCGATGATTTTGTCATTTTCCACCACCGGCAGATGTCCGATATTGTGCGCAACCATGAGTTTGGCGGCCTCCACCGGACTGGCCCCGGGTTCAATGATGCGGACTTCCCGGTTCATGAATGCTTTGACCGGATTTTCCCACTGGGATTCTTTCTTAATTTTTTTGAAATCTCCGGTGGTGAGGATGCCCGCCATTTTTCCGTCTTCCGTGACAGGAATGCCCTTGATATGATGTTCTTTCATAAACAGTTGGGCCTCCCGGATGGAAAGTTCCGTGCTGATGGTTTTTACCGGAAAAGACATGATATCCGAAACCTGCGCGGTCTCCTGCTGTTCGTGCATAAGCAGATCCAGTATGCGTTTTCTCATGGCCAGGGGATTGGCGCATTTGCGCCGGATCATGGCCGAACCTGCGGCCGGATGTCCCCCGCCGCCCAGATGCCGCATGATTGCGCCCACATTGATGCGGGGAACATCGCTTCTGCCGATGATCATGCAGTTGTCATTGTCCCGTACAAAAATCACAAACACCGCGTCCGCATTGATAATTTTCCGGTACATGTGCACCACCATGGAAAGCATCTGCACATGTCCCTCGATATGGATAATGTTGATGCTGACCCTGCTGCCGTTAATGTCAATTTTTTCGGTCTGCTGCATCATTTCAAACAGGATTTCCTTCTGCTCCTTTTCATAAGGCGGATTCAGAAATACGCCCGCTATATTCAAATCAGCTTTGTTTTCAATCAGATACGCCGCAGCATAGGCATCCAGTGCTGTGGTGGAGGGAAAACTCAGATGACCCGTATCTTCATACAGACCGATAAGAAAAAGTGTGGACTGGATGGGTGTCAAAGAGATATTTCGCTCCCTCATTTCCCGCACCATCAGGGAAACAGTGGCCCCGGTCTCCTCCTGAACCGCCTGATCTGCGCGGATATTCCCCTCATTCATATGATGATCCCATAAGACAATCTCCAAATCCTTTCTTTTCCGAAGATTGTCCATTTCTTCCATCCGATCCCATCGGTTGGTGTCCACCACAATGATCCGATCCACCGTTTCCGGATCAAGTTCGTCTGACATAATCAGATTGAATGATGTTTTGTGTATGGTGACAAAACGTTTGACATTGGGATTAAGGGTTTTGGGACATACAGCCACTGCTCCGGGATACAGCAGGGTGGCTGCAATCAGAGAGGCCAGGGCATCAAAATCCGTGTTTTTGTGGGTTACGGCAATCTGCATCTATGGTTTTTCCTGTAAATTTAATGATTTGTTGTATTTATGGTTTTCATCAGTATAAACCCCGTCATGGATCAGCAGTTCCCGCATGTCTGTATAGAGAACCCGCACAATCTCATATTCAAACGGCGAATCAAAATCCCCGTATGTGAAGGGAAGGGAGGCCCGGAATTCCAGACCGTCCACTGTGCTGAGGGCCAGATCCGTGTAGGTGCTGATGTGCAACGCACTGACGGTAAGGGTTTTGGCAAAGGAATCTGCTGCACTGCCTGCCGCATCCCGCAGATTGGAAGGTCCCAGGATGGGCAGAATCAGATAAGGCCCGGCTTTCACGCCGTAAACGCCCAAAGTCTGGCCGAAATCCTCTTTGTGTTTGATCAGTCCGATTTTTGTGGCCGGATCCCATAGTCCCAGTCCGCCCACAGTGGTGTTGACCATAAACCGGGCCAGCACCTCTCCGGTTTTTTCCCCCCTGCCCTGCAGGACACAGTTGCCCATGACCAGTATATCCCCGACATTGGAAAAGAAATTCCGGATCCGTTCCCGAACTGGTTGGGGCACCACTTTTTCATACGCGCGCACCAAAGGTTCCATCACATTGTTGTCCACCACTGTGTTGAAAAGCCAGATGCGCCGGTTGAACGGTTCCAGGGGATCATAGACATCCAGAAAAGCCAGATGATCTCTGGGCTGTTTGCCTTTTTTTGCCTGTATCCGGGATTGGGGATCACCCGATTCCGCAAGATTTCCCTTCTGAGATGCACAGCCGCTCAGCACCAGCATTCCCAAAACTGCCAGAAAAACAAAGTATTTTTTTTGAATTGTCATAAATATTGTTCCTTAATATCATCTGCCGGGCAAAGCCTGAGCTGCATTGAATCTTTGGGGTTTTCTGATGGTAAAAAATATCCAAATCAGTCTCAAAAAAACGGGTTATGGAATGACTTCACCTCCGGACACGGAGAGAATGGTATTCACCAATGCTTTCAATTCCGGACACGCATCTATTGCTATGGATAAATCGTTTTCCTTCAAAATGCGCCCGGCATCACGCGGTTTTACATAGCTGTCCCGGCTCTTTCCAATCTCGAAAATTTCTTTTATCCGGTATGCAGGCGGATTGTCATGATTGACAGTTTCCGGTTTGCCTGACGGAGCCTTTTTATTATGTCCTGCCAATTTCTGAATAGCGGACCAGTAGGGCAGTAACCACGCCTCAAAATCGTGCTGTGCAGCATGGGGATGAAACCGGGGTTCAGGGCCGACCCACTGTCTCATTTTTGCTTTGGCATCAGCAGCATTCTTGAATGTTCTGGAATTTCCTGTATAAACATCTGTCAGGGCAATTACATGATCAGACTGCTTTTTTCCGCTCAATAAATTTTGAACAACACGTCTTAATTTTTCTTCGGCAGGTATTAAACCGTCATAGGGACTGACATCCAGCCGGGGCATTCTGCCTGACAGCCGGGGTTCAAGAAATTTTCTCAGATGTGGCAGAAAGGCCTTTTCGGTTTTTCCTTCCACAATCAGAGTAATCTTCATGACCGTCCTCCCATACGCCCCATACGCCAGACTTCATCAAGACTGTAATCTTTGAGCCATTCATCCAAATCCAGACTATCGCCCCATGCAGCAGTGGTATTTCCGTTCTCATCACTGTCCATGACAACCACTTCTTCAGGGGCAAGAAAGCGGATAAGTCGGTCAGAATGCGTAGCCACAATAAGCTGCGTCCGCTTTGAGGCTTCGCGCATAAGGTCTGCCAGAAGGCTGAGCAGTTCAGGATGCAGGCTGACCTCCGGCTCATCAATCATCGTCACAGTTGAAAGTCCCGGACTTTGCAGTAAGGAAACCAGCCAGAGAAAACGGAGTGTTCCTTCAGAAAGTTCGTGCATAAAAAAGGGCTTGCTGAAATTTCTGTCTTTCCATGTCAGTGTCAGCATTCCGGCAGCCACCGGGGGGAAACTGAGCGACTCAAAACTGCTGAAAGCGGACACCAAGGCATCTTCAACAGCCTCGTAACGATCCTGGTTACTTTCACGTAACCAGTAGAGAAAAGGGATCAAATCCTCTCCGTCTGCACCGGGCAGATCAGCAGGCTTCATCTGCTGGGGCAGTTTGACCGGAGCGCGATGTCCAACATCCAAAACATGATACTGGGTAACAGAAGCAAGAATACGCCGGAGTTCCTCAGGCTGTCTGAACATTTTGGGAACCTGAAAAAGAGAAGTTTCAAGCGGATTATGCTCCCAGTCCGGGCGAACGGGACGTTCTTCATCCATTTGGAAATACCGAATATCCCTGTCTTTGGAATCTATATGTTTAAAGGGATCTGTATTTCCAGGTCTGATTTGTGAAAGGATTTCACGGGAAATCGCATATCCGGAACCTTTGGGAGCCAGATGCAGTTCGTATTGAAGAGGGTTGTATCCGGGCAGTTCCATATCTGCATAAAATGATACAGAATCTGTTTTGTCACGGGTCATCAGACTGTATACTCCGCCGAATTGCGAAAGTTTGCTGTTCAATCCCCCTGCCGCGGATGCGGAGAGGAGAGACCAGGCATCCAGCAAAGATGTTTTTCCAACGCCATTGGCTCCGATAAGTACCATGAATGGCCTCATGGGCAGATCAATGTCTTTCAGTTTTCTGAATCCGCCAATTTTGAGATGATTGATCCTGCACATGTATGTTGTCTCCTGTAAATTGGATTTTTTATATTTAATCTTCCGCCCCTTGGGTCAATGACATTGGGACAACGCAGATAAATTTTTCAGTTTCTGAAAAAATCCAGCATGTATTCTGTATTGGGGCCGTAAAGAATATTGCCCAGATGACCGCCTTTGGGATAAATTACAGCACGGTTTCCAAAGGTTGCGCGGATAAAATCCAGATCCCCTTTGTTCAGGATAATATCATCGGCATTGTGAACCACAGCGATTTTTGTGCTCTGTTTCAGATAGTTTTCCAGCGATTTCAGACTGATTTTCCGAATCAGGGCCTCCCGTGTGTCCGCAGGATGGCTGCTCTGCCAGTGGGGAAGAAGAATTTTGTCCAGATAATCCGCAAAAGTCCAGTGCAGCACTTCTTTGAAATGGGAAGTTACCGAAGTTCCGGCTGTGATGATTTCCTGCCGGTCTTTGACATATCCGCCATTGGTAAGCATATCCACGGAAAACACCACATTGGCCAGCGCCAGCCGGAAGGCCACACCGATAAGTCCTTCCATTTCCTCTGTCTGCAGCGGCGCAATGCGGTTGATGTCATAAAGAAATTCCTCATCAATGTACACATCCCCCTTGTATTCAAAATATTTGGAGGCTTTTTCAAAAATATTGTCAAAGAAAATATCCGCACGCTCGCGCAGGTTCCGGGTGACAAAATCATCAAACACTTTGGTGGACGCAAACAGATCCACGGGCGGATTGATGAGCAGCACCTTTTTGAAATTGAAGACCTTTTCCCTTTCATCCAGTTGGGATATGAATGCGGCGTTCAGTCCGCCCAGACTGTAGCCGGTCAGATAAAAATCCGTGACTGCAATGCGTTTTTTTGCCTCATCATACGCCATCTGCATGATACGGTAAATATCAGCCGCATCCTCGGAACTGATGCCCGGAATATTGGAAGATGAACCCATGGCCGCAAACCTCCGGGTAAACGGAGAATTCAGGCAGATGACATGAAATCCCGCGTGATAAAACAGATTCTGCATCATCCGGACTTTGCCGGTTTTGTAATTGGAACCGGTGCCGGGAATGATGAAAATCAGAGGAGCGATCTGTCCTTTGCGAAATGCCAGACTGAATTTGTATTCCCGTATATCCCTCATGGACGGGGGCAGTTGTTTGTCCCTGAACACTTCCAGACCATACACCCGCTCCCGGAAAAGAGGTTCCTTCAGTTCATCTTTTGGGGGTGCACCCGCAATGGTGGCCATCAGGGGATCCGTCATGGGAAAATCATAATCCGCGACTTCCAGGGCACAGGCATATCCGCTGCACCACAGCACTCCTGCCAACAGTCCGGACAGGACTGGTTTCCATTTCCGGATCATGCTCTGCCGGATCATGTTCCGGATCATGTTCTGAATGATGCTCAGGAAGATGCTCTCCGACTGCTTTTTTCTGTTCTGCACTGTTTTATCCTCCAAACCGTGAATAGACGAGCGTCCCTGTTTACATCAAAACTCATAATTTTGCCAACGAAATTTTTCATGGGGCATTCTGAAACGATGCGCGAGAAAAGGAAAGGGCAGGGCTGTTAAGTTCCATGATAATTATCTGAAATCATTAAGTCTGATTTCCCCCTTTTGCAAAGGGGGGCAGGGGGGATTTCTTCCCAACTGCCCGGAAATCCCCCTTAATCCCCCTTTAAAAAAGGGAGAAAGTCGGAACCGAACTTAACAGCCCTGAATAAGGAAAAGGGGAGGATGTATTGGCAGAAACTTGGACAATATTTTGAAATAACTGAAAATTTTTCTATGAAATGAGAAATTCCGGTGACTCAGAAAACCTGCCCTGTCCTGGAAAGGAAATGAAAAATGCGTCAGACAGGCATTTCCTGCGAAAATCCGGGTCCCGGATATGCCTGATGCGTATCAATCAGGGTGCAGGTTCTGTCAGCATGACAAGATCCACTGCCCCGATCCTGTCTATTTGATATAGTTATCCAGAATTTTCTGCATTTCACCTTCTTCCTTCATTTTTCTGATGATCTCATTCACCCTGTCTGCCATGACCCTGCTTTTCCCTCCCATAGCTTTTTTGGAAAAAGCCATACATGTCAGGTTCTCATCCAAAGTGTAGATTCCCTTGAATCTGTCCTGAAAACCGATTTTTTTGGCAGTAAAAAGAAAAGGAACTTCTTCAGCCACCACGATGTCAACCCGTTTTTTCTCCAGCAGCTTTGCAAGTGTATCGTTATTGTCACATACGGTTCTTTCCATCTCCTGATAGGCATCAAATTCAGGTGTATAGGTATATCCGCGGATTACCCCCACTGTTTTTCCCCGGAGATCATCCAGCTTTGAAAACTGCATCTGACTGTCTTTTATTGCAAAAAGACATATCTTTGACTTGAAGATATGTTCCGTGAAATCCACAACATCAAGATATTTCTCCAAATAGAACATGGACAGGACGCCGTGAATCTGTGTTCCATCTGCCACATATTTTTTTATTCTTGCCCAGGGCATTGCTTCATATCTGAATTCAATTCCAAGGCGTTTGGCAATTTCATTTCCGACTTCCAAATCAATTCCTTTCAGTTCCCCGTTTTCCTTATACTGAAACGGTGGAATGTCTTCAAGAACACCAAGCACAAAGGTTTCAGCCGAAACATCAAAAGGCATTGCCATACAGACAGCCGTGATAACTGTAAAAAAAAACTTTTTCATTTTTTTCTCCTTTCAGCATAACGCTGGTTTGACATAAAAAATGATTTGATTTTCAGTGGTTCGCTATCCCTGTCCTGCGCTCCGCTGCCGGGAGCCTGCTCCATACGCATCAGACCAAGCCCCGGAGCCGGATTTTCGTACCGCAGGAATTTGACACTTATCTGCCCAGACTGCCAAACACATCTTTCAGGAGATCAGTCGCACGAGCTGCGGGATTCTGACGGATATTTTTCTCCTCCTCTGCCACTATGGTAAACAATCCCTCAAGGGATTTTCCGGTGACATATTCACTGAGGTCTGTTTCCGGAACCGCCATTTTCACCAGAGGATTGGAAGCAAATTTTCCGATATAATCATTATACACTTTGACAGCCCCGACTTCTTCCATTGTTCCCTTGACAATGGGGTAAAAAGCCTCTTTCAGAGATGCTGAGGTATGCTCCTGCAGATAAGCAGTGGCTGCATTGTTCTTGCCGGAAAGCAGTTTTGCCGCATCTTCAATCTGCATCTCTTTGATGGCATTGGTGAAAATATCCAATGCCCGGGGAGCGGCCTTTTCAGCAGCCTGATTCATTTTTAAAACCAGAGATTCTGAAACCGCTTCTCCGCCAATCTGGCGCACAAACGCGTCAGCTTTCTGAAAACTTTCCGGCAGAAGAATTTTGATGGCCTCATTTTTGTAAAAACCGTTTTCCGCTCCAACCCTTTTGACAGCCTCCGCAATGCCCACATGCAGGGCCTCTTTGATTCCCAAAGAGGTTTTGTCCGTGTCTTCACCGGTTTTTTCCGATTTTGCGGAAGTCTCTGAAACCCTGCCGCTTTCCTTTGTTTCCGCAGTCTCTGCCTGTTGGACAGAATCTTTGGAACCCTCAGCCGCATTCAGGGCATCTGTAACTGTTTTGACAGCATCGCCCAGCCCCGCGGCCATAGCCGTCCCGAAAGACATCCCGATACAAACCGCACACAGCACCACTTTCATCCCCAGTTTCATTTTCCTTTTCTCCTTTCATAATTGAAAATGCCATCCTTGTTTCCGGAGCCTTTGTTCCCGCTATCCCGCAGCAGAACATGCGCAACCGGATTCAGAAATTCACCTGAGATCAGAATCCTGTTTCCAGTCCCGCAGACCGTAACGGGCCATAATTGTGTCTAACCCACCGGAACCCCGAAGTTCTTTCATCCCCTCTGTAAATACTGCCGCGTATTTTTGGCCGTTTCTGTTCCTGTAAAATACCGGATAGGACTCTGCCACACCTTCATCCACCGGCACACTGTCCACCGGAACAATGTTTTCCATCTCTTTGTTTCCGGCCTGTATTTTTCTATACAGATAATATGCCAGCATGTATTCATTCTCCACATACAGATCTGTTCGTTTCCTCAGCAGCATCTTGACATTTCTGCCCAGCAGATCATTTCCGAACATGGCACTGACAAGGGGTTCAGGAGTTTCATTGACATATCTGGTGATTTCCATGCTGGAATAACTCCATCCCTTGATGCCGCCCAGCCGGATGTCTTTCAGTGAATCCAGTCCGGTATAGTTCCATTTGCCAGCCAGAGGAGAGTCTTTCAGCGCATAAAATTTGTGGGTGTATCGGCAGATTTCTGTTTCCGGAAACACAGCGATCTCTTTGTTAATCGGATGGAGCCGTGTGGCCGCAAGCAGACCGTCAAAGGATTTGCTTTCATCAAATGCTTTTAATGCCCGCAGCCAGGGTTGCACCTCAAATCTGACCGTATAACCCTGTTTCTCAAATATGGCCCTGAAAATATCCAGAACAAATCCCATTTCCGCTGTTTCATTTTCCGGTACGCAGACATAGGGGCAGAATTCAGTGGTAATCATGTTCAGCACCTCTTCAGAATGGACGGGAAAGGCTGCTGCACCCAGCAGAATGAATACAATAAGCATTTTTTTCATTGTATTCCTCCATGATTCATTCAATGGCTGCTGAACGGTTTTTTTGAATCTGATACGAATTCTCCATTGATCTGAAACACAATTTTTTCGGAAAAACCGGATTTTTCAAAAAAATCCGGTTTTTTGAATACACGGAAACTTCTTTTTGTCTGCCTGCAGGTATCTTTTCAATGGGGAATCGGTATGAAACAGCAGCATACACAAATATAGGGTTTATGGCAATCCCAAATCAGTTATGCACGGGCGGAACAGCACTTTCTTTGCGGAGCGTTTCCCGAAGCCCCTGCATTACATTCCCCGCGAAGGCACAGAAGCATGAAGTATCACAAACACGGTTTGCCTGAATGTCCAAAGTTTTCACTTGACTTTCAGCAGAAAATTTGAAATCTGCAAAGGCAGACCGGACAGACAGGCCTGCTGATTCTGAAAAAAATGCGGAGGAAAATCATGGAAACAGAAAAAAACAGCAGCAGAATACTGAAGAAAAAAATTCTGGAACTGCTGCGTCTCAGCGATTTGGATAAAGGAGTGGAGGATATATGCCGGTATCCGGCCAAGCAGGTTATCGGCCCGCTTTTTTCCCATTTCTTTCATCAGGAGGAACGCATCCGCTGGCACGCGGTCACAGCAATGGGTGCTGTGGTGGACGGGATGGCCAAAGCCGGAGATATGGAATCCGCGCGGGTGGTGATGCGCCGCCTCATGTGGAGTCTCAATGATGAGTCCGGCGGCATTGGATGGGGTTCGCCTGAAGCCATGGGCGAAATCACTGCCCGGAATGGGAAACTCGCGGAAGAATACCATCGCATTCTTACCTCTTACGCATGTGAAGAGGGAAATTTTCTGGAACATGAAATGCTCCAGAGAGGATTGCTGTGGGGCATTGGCCGGCTTTCCCATGCACGGCCTGCACTGATTCCCTATGCTTTGCCCTGGCTGCTTCCCTTTCTGAAATCAGCAGATCCCTTTCACCGGGGGCTGGCCGCATGGGCTGCAGGCCCTGTCGCTGATGGGAATGCCCGTGCAGAACTGAAGAACCTTGCCGGTGACAGTGCAGTGATAAACATTTTCCTGGAGGGAAAACTGACAGAAAAAAGTGTGGCCTCACTGGTTGCGGACTCTTGCCAATGCTCTTGACTTAACCAAAAAATTCCCCTCCCCCTGCCCCTCCCTCAAGGGCGGGGAATAACCGCCTGTTGGAACTGCCCTCTGATTGCTGCTTTACTGCTCTGTGTACGGCTGCCAGTCCATATAGGGTTTATGGATATTTTCATTGAGGCGATCCAGACGTCCGTCAGATTTCAGCTTTTTCAGGGCTTCTGTGAGAATCCTGTCCACCTCTTCCCCTCTTTTGTCCTTTGAAACCACAATCATGGAATCAAATTCATAATACAGGGAGCGGTGAATATCTTTTATCCCCAGTTTTCGGATAATGGAATCAGCTTCCTCCTGCGGCAGAATCAGTGCGTCAATTCTGTTCTTCCGCACCATTTCCAGGGCATCCTCAAAGTCAAAGCTTTCCACTGCGGGAAAGGGAAACAGTTCCGTATGACCCGGAAGAGTATGTATTTTATGGGGAAAAAGGGCCGGATTTGTTTTCATTGGATCGACAATATCCTCTTTTGTCAGCGGCCTGTCCTTATGGGAATATATCACAAACGCGACCGGCCCGGTGGGAAGAGAGGAATAGCGGAAAGGAAGCTTATCCTCCGGTATCAGAGGATTTTTGATAAGCGGAATATGAAAATCCGCCTTTCCCTTTATCACATTGTCCAGAGATCTTTTAAAGGGAAATATCTGTCTGATGATTTGGCCTTCCGCATACACCTCATCCAATGCCTTTACCAGATCAACAAAGGCTCCTGTGTTCTCATCCTCAATCAGTACAGGCAGTTGGGCCATGCTTGCAATAAGATCACGGGCAAATGCTGCTGAAGTCCCGATCAAAAGCAGATACAGGATAAGCCACAGGGGAATAAGGGAATTGCAGTGTTTCATGTCCGTCTCCTTTTCTTTTATAAGTACTCAACCAAAAGTTTTCGGGTATTCAAAAAAACCGGATTTTTCGGAAAAATCCGGTTTTTCTGAAACCACTGTACCCGAAAATTTATGCTGACTTGCTTATATGCCATGATACTCCTTATACCATGCAATAAAGCGCTCTATTCCCTTTTCAATGGGCGTATCCGGTCTGAATCCCGCATCCCGGATCAGATCATCAATATCCGCACAGGTGGCCGGAACATCACCGGGCTGCAGATCCATATATTGCTTTTTTGCTGTTTTGCCCAATGCTTTTTCAATGGCACCGATGAAATCTGTGAGTTCCACCGGTTTGTTGTTGCCGATATTGTAAATCCGGTAGGGGACATAGGAAGTTCCCGGATCAGGGCTGTCTCCGCTCCAGTTTGGATTGGGTTCCGGCAGTCTGCCCATAATTCGGACAACTCCTTCCACAATGTCATCAATATAGGTGAAATCCCGTCTCATTTTTCCGTGATTGAAGACCTGGATGGGTTTGTCCTCCAGAATGGCTTTGGTGAAAAGAAACAGGGCCATGTCCGGACGCCCCCAGGGGCCGTACACCGTGAAGAAGCGCAGCCCTGTGCAGCGCATACCGTAAAGATGACTGTAGGTGTGGGCCATAAGTTCATTGGCTTTTTTGGATGCTGCGTACAGGGAAACCGGATGATCCACATTGTTATGAACCGAAAAAGGCATGTTGGTATTGGCTCCGTATACCGAACTCGATGATGCGAAAACCAGATGTTTCACCTGATGATGGCGGCACCCTTCCAGAATATTGACAAAGCCCGCAAGATTGGAATTCACATAGGCCTGGGGATTGATCAGAGAATAGCGCACTCCGGCCTGTGCAGCCAGATTGACCACCGCATCAAAGCGGTTTTGTGCAAAGATTTTTTCCATTCCCTCCCGGTCAGAAAGATCTGTCTGGCACAGAGAAAAATTCTCAAATGGCCGAAGCTGGTCCAGACGGCTGTGTTTGTAGCGCACGTCATAATAGTCATTGATATTATCGACACCGATGACACGGCAGCCTTTTTCCAAAAGTCTTTTGGACAGATGAAAACCGATAAAACCGGCCGCGCCAGTCACCATCACCTCTTTGTAGTCAAACTCCATATCCTCTCCTTTTAATTGGTAAAAATTTCAATCACAACAAAAAACCTCAGCTTTGCGCATCCCGGTTTTCCTTTTCAAACTCTGCCATAAGCGGACTGTCCAGATGCAGGGAAATGTTCAGGGCATCCATAACCCGCATAAGTGTCATAAGTCGCACGCTTTCCTTGCCATGTTCAATGTCAAAGATCACAGTTTTTCCCACCCCTGCAATATCAGCCAGATTCACACGCGACAGCCCTCTCTGCTTCCGATGAAAACGAATGATCCGGCCAATGCCGGCAATCTGTCTGTATGATATTTTTACCGCCATGTCAGTAAATTTTTCCTGTTTTGGGCAAAAGCAAAGGGAAGTACGGCTCTGATAAGTACCCAACCGAAAGTTTTCAGGTATAAAACAACCGGATTTTTCCGGAAAA
>CAZDIU010000109.1:0-15228 GCA_964505535.1 uncultured Desulfobacterales bacterium
AAACCTGAACACTGAAACCTCAAAACCGGTATATCAGCAATTTTCAAATCCCTAAGATTTCTGTGCCTCGGTTCCATTCTTTTTCATAACTGACCCTGCGCGGCTCTTCCAAAAATCAGGAAGCTGTCTTTCTGACCCGTCATTCCGGCGAAAGCCGGAATCCGGACTTTCCGGACACCGGCTCAATGCCATTAAGTTAAGCGGAAACAGTCTGTCAGGAGTCCCAAACTGAAAAATTTGGGAGCCTGCATTTTCTGCCAAACTTTCAGTTTGGCACTCCTCCGCCCCTCTTGACTTAATGGCATTGGGACACCGGCTTTCCCCGGTGTGACGGATTTGGACAGTTTTGAAATCAGCCCTCCTGAATACAAAAAAACCAGATGACGATCTGATTGAATGAATTCTGTTTTTTTACAGACAGGGGTGCAAAAATTGGGCAACGCCTTTTTTGCATAAACAAAGCATTGTAACAGGAACTGTTTTCCGCTTATAATGGGATGATGTGAACATGTCAGGCAGATATCCTGCGTATCTGCATAAATTATAACTATTCATAATAATTGAAAATTTAATAAAAAATCGGAGCATCCGGAACAAACAGAAGTTTTTTCATTCTTTCCTGAACCCTGCATAAGGAGCCGAAGATGGAAGATCATCAAACTGTTTACAAAGAAGAAACCTGTGAACTTCTTGCCGAACTGGAAACCTCCCTTCTTGAACTGGAAGACACACCTGAAAATACCGAACTCATTGATCAGGTGTTCCGATCCATGCACACCATCAAGGGATCCGGCGCGATGTTCGGTTTTGAGGATATTGCCGCATTCACCCATGAAATCGAAACTGTTTATGATCTGGTCAGAGATGGAAAAATACCGGTAAGCAAAAAACTTGTTGATCTCACTCTTGCAGCCTGTGATCTGATCAAAAAAATGGTTGAAGGGGAGGCTGCCGATGAATCGGAAGAGAGAAAAATTGTGAGGTTTTTTCAGGAACTGATTCCTGTTTCAGATAAGCCTTTCACATCGGCATCTCCGGATATTTTCATCGAAGCAGGAGAAAATACGGGACAGGAATCTCTTTACCGCATCCGCTTCCGGCCAACCCCGGATATTTTCCGCAACGGAACCAGTCCCCTGCTGCTTATGGAGGATATCCGGACACTGGGAGCGTGCGAGATTGTCATTCACCAAAACAGTGTTCCCCCTTTGAAAGAGTTGGACCCGGAAATCTGCTATCTTTACTGGGATATTTTTCTCAATACAGCACAGGAACTCAATGCCATACGGGATGTGTTTATCTTTGTGGAGGATAAATGCAGTCTGGATATTCAGCTTATTGAGCGGGACGATTCTTCAGAACCCTGGTTCCGGGACAAAAAAATCGGGGAGATTCTGGTCGAACGCGGGGATATTTCTCTGGAAGACGTGGCAGATGCGCTGTCAGGTCAGCGCAAAATGGGGGAACTGCTGCTGGAAAAACAGATCATAGATCAGGAAACCCTTGCCGCTGCCCTGACAGAGCAGAGACATATCCGCGAAGCCGATCAGAGGCGACAGAACATGGTTTCAGCCTCCGGTATCCGCGTGTCAGCAGAAAAACTCGATGTTTTGATGAATCTCATGGGGGAACTGGTGACAGTTCAGGCACGTCTGACCCGGAAGGCTTCCCTTGCCGAAGATTCCGAACTGACTTCTGTTGCCGAAGAAATGGAGCGTCTTTGCGCGGAACTCAGGGACAATACCATGAACATACGGATGCTGCCTGTGGGCAGTGCGTTCCGGAAATTCAGACGCCTGATTCATGATCTTTCCACTGAACTGGGGAAAGAGGTGAATGTAAAAACCGGGGGAGAGGAAACCGAACTGGATAAAACTGTGCTGGAACAGATCAGCGATCCGCTGGTTCACATCATTCGGAATTCACTGGATCACGGCATTGAACTTCCTGCTGTGCGCTCTGCCAAAGGCAAACCCCGGCAGGGAACCATCCGTCTGGAGGCGGAACATTCCGGTTCTGATGTGCTTATCCGGATTTCTGATGACGGTGCGGGAATTGATCCGGAAAGAATTCTTTCCAAGGCAGTGGAAAAGGGACTTGTTTCCCCGGGTTCTGTGTGTACGGAAAAAGAAATTTTTTCCTTTCTTTTTATGCCCGGTTTTTCCACTGCCAGACAGGTCACCGGCGTATCCGGCAGAGGAGTGGGCATGGATGTGGTCAAACGCCGGATTGAAGCGCTGCGCGGCAGTGTTGACATCCGCAGTGAAAAGGACAGAGGAACAGGTGTGACTCTCCGTCTGCCCCTTACCCTGGCCATTGCCGAGGGACTGCTGGTGCAGGTGGGAGAAGGAGGATATGTGCTGCCTCTTCTGTCGGTGGAAGAATGCATGGAACTGCCCCGCGGGGAAGCGGACAAGGCACGGAGACAGAATTTCATTTCTTTCAGGGGTGAAATCATTTCCTATATCTGCCTCCGGGAATATTTCAGAGCAGAGGGAAAATTTCCGGATATGGAAAAGGTGGTGGTGATGGAAACCGGAACCCGCCGTGTGGGGCTGGGCGTGGACAGGGTTATCGGTCAGCACCAGACAGTTATCAAAAGTCTTGGCAAATTTTACAAAAATATCAAAAATATGTCCGGTGCCACCATACTTGCTGACGGCAGTGTGGCCCTGATTCTGGATGTGGATCAGATTGTTCACAGCGCACAGGAAAAAATGAAAACAGAGAAAGGAGCGGATGCATGCAACTGAAAGACATTCGGATGAAGCCGAAACTGATCGGTCTTTTTCTGCTGGCCGGTCTCCTTCCGTTGACCATTGTGGGAATCTGGAGCAGCATGCTGGCCACAGATGCCCTGATGAAAAAATCCTTTGACCAGTTGGAAACTGTCAGGGAAATCAAGAAAAAACAGATTGAAAGGTATTTCAGGGAACGCAAAGGGGACATGGGGGTTCTCATTGAAACCGTGGAAACCCTGCGGCAGAACGCTTTTGAAAAACTGGCCGTGGTGCAGGAAATGAAACGCAGCCGGATTGAGGAATATTTCCGGGAACGTCTGGCGGATGTGAATGTACTGTCCCAAAACAGCATTGTTTCCCAGGGCATGAAAGCATTTGCCGCTGCCTTTGACACAGAGGAAAGGAAAACCGGCGGCCCCCTGTGGCTGAGTGCAGAGGAAAAATTCGGGAAATGGCTGCGCAGTTATGCCGAATCCTACCGGTATTATGACCTGCTACTGATCTGTCATGACGGAGATGTGATTTTCAGCACTGCCAAAGAATCCGACCTGGGACAGAATCTGCTGACCGGTTCCCTGAAAAAAAGTCCCCTGGCCAAATGCTTTGCCAAAGCCGTTAAAGAACCTGCTGTTCAGGATTATGAACCCTATGAACCTTCCCGCAGCCGTCACACCGCATTTATCGGAGGGCCGGTATCCGCGGACGGGGAGGTCATCGGCGTCATTGCCCTGCAGCTTCCCATTGAACCGGTGAATGAGATTATGCACCTGCGCAAGGGCATGGGCAGAACCGGCCTGTCCTTTCTGGCGGGTAAGAATGGGGATGCTGTTTCTCTGCGGAGTGATATCAAACTTTCAGGCGATGAAACCCGTACCGTGGGAACACAAATCAGCGCACCCTGTATCAGTGATGCTTTGGCTGGAAAGAGCGGCGAGGCGATCTTTACAGACAGCAACGGACGGCTGATGATTGTGACTTACGATCCGGTTCGCATCACAGGACTGAACTGGGCCTGCATTTCCCAAGTGGATTTGGAGGAAGCCATTGTACCCAGAGAAAGCGGGGGTGAGGATGATTTTTATGCCAGATATATCCGGAAATACGGATATTATGATCTGTTCCTCGTCCATCCCCAGGGCAAAGTCTTTTATTCGGTAAGCCGTGAGGCTGATTACAACTCCAATATGATCAGCGGCAGATTCGCGGATTCCGGGCTGGGAAAACTGGTCAAACAGGTGATCCAGTCCTGCCAGTTCGGCATGGCTGATTTTGAACCCTATGCACCCAGCAACAACGAACCAGCGTCTTTTATCGCGCAGCCTGTCATCAGCAACGGCAGTATCCAGCTTATCGTGGCCCTGCAACTGTCCATTGACAGCATCAATGCGGTCATGCAGGAGCGTTCCGGCATGGGCAGAAGCGGAGAAACCTATCTGGTGGGGCCAGATCATCTCATGCGCTCGGATTCCTTCCTCGACCCGGTATATCATACGGTAAAGGCTTCTTTTGGAAATCCGGAAAAAGGAAAGGTGGACACCCAGGCAGTGTCAGAAGCCTTCACCGGAATGACAGACAGGAAAATCATCACAGATTACAATGGCAATCCCGTGCTTTCCGCGTTCACGTCTGTCAGGGCCGGAGACAGCACCTGGGCGGTTCTGGCTGAGATTGATGAGGACGAAGTGCGTCAACCTGTGAAAGAACTGCGCAGAAACCTGCTGATTGCGGCAGGAATCATTGCCATTCTGGCGGCTGGCTATGCCATGCTGATTGCAAAAGGGATCAGTGATCCGCTGATCAAAGGGGTGGACTTTGCCCGTGAGATTGCCCAGGGCAATCTCACAGCCCGCATTGATGTGCACCAGAAGGATGAGATCGGGATTCTGACCGGGGCCATGCGCGCAATGGCCGCACGGCTCAGGGAAATAGTTGCTGATGTGAAACAGTCGGCAGACAATGTGTCCCGCGGCAGCCAGGAAATGAGTTCCAGCGCGGAGGAGATGAGTTCCAGCGCGGAGGAGATGTCCCAGGGTGTGTCCGAGCAGGCAGCTTCGGCAGAGGAAGTTTCGGCATCCATGGAGGAAATGGCCTCCAATATCCGCCAGAATGCAGACAACGCGCAGGAAACCGAAAGGATCGCGCGCAAGTCCGCTCAGCATGCCCGTGAAAGCGGGACTGCGGTAAAGGAAACAGTCAGTGCGATGAAAACCATAGCCCAGAAGATTTCCATTATTGAGGAAATCTCCCGCCAGACCGATCTGCTGGCCCTGAATGCAGCGGTCGAGGCCGCGCGTGCACGGGAATACGGAAAGGGATTTGCCGTGGTGGCCTCTGAAATCCGCAAGCTGGCGGAACGGAGTCAGAAGGCGGCAAATGAAATCAATACGCTTTCGGATTCCAGTGTGCGCATTGCGGAAAAAGCAGGAGAGATGCTGACCCTGCTGGTTCCGGATATTGAAAAGACAGCGGAACTGGTGCAGGAGATCAGTTCCGCGTGCAATGAGCAGGATGCAGGAGCTGAACAGGTGAACAAAGCCATACAGCAGTTGGATGTGGTGATCCAGCAGAATGCGTCCGCATCCGAGGAAATGGCCTCCGCATCCGAAGAACTGGCTTCCACGTCTGAAGAACTGTCCGGTCAGGCCGAATATCTGCGGAACACCATGTCTTTTTTCACAGTGGATGAAAGCGGAAAAAAGAGTGATTCCCATGCCCCGGATGCAGCCCTGAAAAAGGCCGCCCCGAAAACTCTCCGTGAAATAAAAGCAGCGGAGCAGAAAAACAGGGAATCCGGACGGGATGAGAAACAGAAGGAGATCGTCCAGAAGCTGGCCGTCAGCCTGGAAGGGGAAAAAACCGGATCGGATAATGAGTTTGAGAATTACTGATCGGAAGGACAGTCGCCAGCGGGATTGACAAATCCCTCTGGATGCGAAAATGAACTTCCGTTCTTCCGTTCCAACGCTTCGCTTCAATGTATTCTCATGTATAACTCTTTCGGGAAATCCGGACACTTGAACGGGTCTCCAGGCGGAACCGGCCCGGACGCCCGGAGATGAACCTCCAAGCTTATTCGTGGCTCTCCCGGAGCCATCTTCAGGGGCTTTTCCTGATTCATCCAGAGGCTTGAGCTTCCTGATCATACCGAATCGCTGTTGAAAAATAGAGTTCTGAAAAAGCAATACGTTGTAATCAAAACAAAAAAGCTGACAATGTTGGAGCAAATCAACGGCGAATCGGTATCACTCATGTTACGCATCATCGTTATAGTGGCGAACCCCGGTATCCGGAACCGTTCAGATGCAAATGGATTCCTGCTTACTTCGGAATGACAGTGGAAGGATATAATATGCTTATTTTTATAATGATTATGCAATATGATCAGATAAAGGTTGGTAGTGGGTCTGGACGTACTGATAAAAAAATAACCGATTAATATTATTATATTTTTAAAAACATACTGATTTTATCTATATATAATAAATACAATATGTTAAATGATACATCCATAATACCGCTTATACTGATTATGAATAACATATTGAATTATAAATTAAAAAAATCAGTATTGGAAGTCCCTCTACCTAAAGGTTTATACCTGAAAATATTATGATGTCTGCTTAATTTCCTGGAAGTCTGTAGGTGAAAATTTCAGTACATGTATGTAACAACATGAAAACCAGAAGGAGAGATGTCATGAAAAACCTGAGTATCGGCGTAAAGATGATTTGTATCGGCATTGTCATTTTCATCGGCCTTTCATCACTGGCCGTCAATTCCTATGTCACAAATGCCCGCATCCGGAATGCGGAAAGCGAAACCCAGAAAAGAAATCAGCAGAGGACCCTCCTCAACCAGATGGTCCGCATCCATTACGGCATGATGCTGGCGGCCATGGATTCCATCGTTGACAGACAGGAAGGGAAAATACAGACAGAACGGATGGATACCATCAATAAAAGCATAGCATCCTTTCAAGAGAGCATGGACAGTCTGAATGAACTGGCAGATACCAAGGAAGAAAAAGAAGCTGTCCGTCAGATCGCAGAGGACTTTCCCCGTCTGTCAGATAAAATCGGCACGGAACTGGTAAAACTGATTGAGCAGGGCGCGAAAAATGGCGATGCGACGGAAACCGCTTTCTCCTCCATTGATGATGAACTGGACAGCTACGGAACCCGTATTCAGAAAAGCCTGGGTGTATTGATCGCATCTGTTGATCAGGAAGAAAAAGAAGCATCGAAACAGTTGTCAAAACTGATTTCCAATTCCAATCTGATCGGCATTCTGGTCTTTTTCGTCACATTGACCGTGGTCAGTATTCTGTTTGTTCTGATAACGCTCAGCATCACCGGCCCCATCAACCGGATGATAAAAGAAACCGGTGAACTGGTACGGAAGGTGCGGGACGGGGAACTGGGGCAGCGCGGCAATGCAGAAGCCTATTCCGGCATCTGGCAGAATCTCATCGGCGGGATCAACACCCTGATTGACGCGTTTGTTCATCCCATCAACATGACGGCCCGCTGCATTGAACGGATCTCCAAAGGAGATATGCCGGAAAAAATTACGGATGCCTACAAGGGCGATTTCAACCGCATGAAAAACAACCTGAACATGCTCATTGACGCCATGAATGAAATCACAGATCTTGCAGCGGAAATGGCGGACGGAAACCTTACCGTGGAAGTCCGTATGCGATCCAAAGAGGATCGGCTCATGGACGCCCTGGATGAAATGGTGAAAAAACTCAATATGATTGTCAGCAATGTGAAGACTGCGGCCAATAATGTGGCTTCCGGGAGCCAGCAGTTGAGTTCCACTTCCGAGGAACTTTCACAGGGTGTTTCGGAACAGGCCGCTTCCGCGGAGCAGGCGTCGGCTTCCATGGAGCAGATGTCATCCAATATCAGCCAGAATTCGGACAATGCCGCGCAGACGGAACGGATCGCTGTCAAGGCCTCACAGGATGCGATGGAAAGCGGAAAAGCCGTGGCTGAGGCTGTGGCCGCTATGAAGGATATTGCACAGAAAATTTCCATTATTGAGGAAATTGCCCGTCAGACCGATCTGCTGGCCCTGAACGCGGCCATTGAGGCTGCAAGGGCCGGAGAACACGGCAAAGGCTTTGCCGTGGTTGCCTCCGAGGTTCGCAGACTGGCGGAGCGGAGCCAGCGCGCCGCAGCAGAAATCAGCCGCATTTCCGCATCCAGCACAAAGGTGGCGGAAATGGCAGGAGAAAAACTCAACCGGCTGGTGCCGGATATTCAGAAAACCGCGGATCTGGTGCAGGAGATCAGCGCAGCCAGCAATGAACAGAACTCCGGCTCGGAGCAGATCAACAAAGCCATCCAGCAGTTGGATCAGGTCATCCAGCAGAACGCTTCCACTTCCGAGGAAATGGCCTCCACCGCGGAGGAACTGGCCGGGCAGTCCGAACAGTTGCGCAGGACAGTCGCGTTTTTCAGAATAGAAGGAGACGGTGACAGGCTGTCCGGTTTCACAAAAAGCAGCCGCGGAAAGAAAAAAGACAAAGCACTGTCTGCCGCTGCATCCGAGGCGGATGGGCATTCAAAGCCTTATCAGGAGGTTTCAAAGGACTGTTCCCTTGATCTGGATGACAGCGAAGAAACAGACAGGGCATTTGTCCGGTATTAGGTTCTGCTGACATTTCAGATAAAAATGCAGGTTCAGATCTTCGGCTTGAACCTGCCGCAGATGCAGTACAGCGTTTCCGGACATACTTCTGTGAGAATCAGTCAGGTTCAGCCAGAAACCTGGGCCAACTATGATTGACAGCCCTGTTTTGCAAAAGGTGGAAACACTGTGCAGCAGTTCACGTTAAACAGCAATTGCGCCCTGTGACGGACATTTTGTTCCGTTTCTGTGGGCGGACTAAAATGAAAGAAACTGACTTTTTGAGGACTTGCCAATTATTTTTCCAAAAAAACAAAGATTGCATTGATTAACCTGAAAAAAGAATGGTACAAACAGAAAAAAGGAGATCGGTTATGAGCCAAACGGGAAAAACGGCAACATCCCAGTACCTGACCTTCCGGCTGGAAGATGAAATCTTTGCGCTGGATGTGGCCCAGGTGCGGGAGGTTCTGGACATGAGCCCCATTACCAAAGTTCCGGGAACCCCGGATTTCATGCGCGGGGTCATCAATGTCCGGGGCAGTGTCGTGCCGGTAATGGATCTGCGTCTCAAATTCGGCATGAGCCGGACGGAAAATTCACTCGACACCCGGATCATTGTCATGGAAATTTCCATGGACGGGGAAGTGACGGTTCTGGGAACACTCGCGGATTCAGTCAATGAAGTCATTGACTTGGATCCCAGTCAGATTGAGCCTCCCCCCAATATCGGCATGCGCTGGCGCACGGAGTTTATCAGAGGGATAGGAAAACGCAATGACAGATTTATCATCCTTCTGGATATTGACAGGGTTTTTTCTTCGGATGAACTGGCTGTTGCGGAAAGCAGCGCAGAGCGGACAGTTGCGGATCCGGAGGAACGCGGAGAAAACACAGATGAAACCGGAGATTCGGAATAAGGACGGTTTTTCCGCATGAACACCAGAGACTGCCCGGTTCCCTTTGAAATGATGTCGGAAAGAATATTTGTCCGTTTCAGCACCTTTATCCAGAACGAACTGGGAATAAAGATGCCCGAAGCCAAAAGGACCATGCTCCAGGCCCGTCTCCAGAAACGCCTCCGGAAACTGGAAATAAAAAGTTTTGAGGAATACTGTGATTATGTTTTCAGCCCCGGGGGAATGCGTGAGGAACTGCCGCACATGATTGATGTGGTGACCACCAACAAGACCGATTTTTTCCGGGAACCCCAGCATTTTGATTACCTGACCCGGGTGATTGTGCCGGAAATGATACGGAGCCACGGTATGGGTATACAGAGAAAAGCCATGTTCTGGAGTGCAGGCTGCTCCTCCGGGGAGGAGGTGTATACCCTTGCGATGGTGCTGAACGAATTTTGCCTCCGTCGCCCGGATTTTCAGTTTTGCATTATGGGGACCGACATTTCCACAAGGATGCTCAAAAGCGCTGCCATGGGCATTTACACCCATGAAAGAGTGGAACCCGTTCCCCTGTCCCTGCGGAAGAGATACATGCTGCGGAGCAGGGACAAAAAAAAGGATCTGATCCGGATTGTTCCGGAACTTCGGGCGCTGACGATGTTCCGCCGTCTCAATTTCATGGATGAGGATTTCGGAATGCGGCAGAGCATGGATATTGTTTTCTGCCGGAATGTGCTGATCTATTTTGACAGAAGCACCCAGGAAAATGTGCTGAGACGGATCTGCCGTTATCTGGTTCCGGGCGGTTATCTGTTTACAGGTCACTCTGAAACCCTGAACGGACTCAATGTCCCCCTGGTGCAGAAAACATCCACCGTTTACCGGAAATCCTCATGAATGCGAGCGGATGGGCAGATTTTCAGCCCGATCCTCCGGATCACCGCAGATTTCCGGGGAAGCTTCCCGTGATTTTTCTCAAACCCGGTCAGCTTTTCCTGAATGAAGACAGACCGGTGCGGCAGGTAAAGGTTGTCACTGTGCTGGGATCGTGCGTATCTCTTATCCTGACAAACGCCCGCGCGGGAATGGCGGCCATGTGCCACGCTTTTATGCCCTGCTGCACGGCCGGCCGCGGGTGCACGGGGAACTGCGGAGATCCGTACAAATATGTCCAATGCGCGCTGACAAACATGCTCGCCCTGTTTCACAGGCAGGGAATCCGGGGTCCGGAGATTGAAGCAAGACTTTTTGGCGGCTCAGACATGTTCATCCGGGGTGCATGGGCATATGAAGGAAGCGCAGCAGTGCAGTCGGTGGGCAGGCAGAATATCGAAACCGCTCTGTCCGTGATACAGTCTGCGCGTCTGCATCTGACCCAAAGCGACACAGGCGGAAGATGCGGCCGCAAAATATTATTCTGGCCCCATACCGGTGAAATCCGTGTAACCCGGCTCAAAAGATTTGGAAAACTGGATTGAGAAATGGAAAAGATTCTGGTCATTGATGACGAAGAGGAAATTCTGAAATTCGTCAGCAAACTGCTAAACAGATACATTCCTGAAATCCCTGTGCTGACTGCATCCTCAGGAGCGGAAGGCATTGAAAAGGCGGAAAAGGAACAGCCTGACACCATACTGCTGGATATCAACATGCCGGGAATGGACGGTTTTGATGTCTGCAGCCGTCTGAAGGCCGGTGAACGCACAAAACATATTCCCATTATCATCTTCACCGGCATGCAGACCGATGCCAGAAGCCGGATCAGGGGACTGAATATGGGAGCAGACGCGTTTCTGACCAAACCCATCGGCGGGGCCGAACTGGTCAGCCAGGTCAATGTCATGCTCCGGATCAAGCGCAGCGAGGATTTGCTGCGCCATGAAAAAGATTTGCTGGAAAATGCGGTTGCTGAACGGACAAAGGAACTGCAGTGGGAGGTATCCTTCAACGAAGCCATAGCGGAACTGTCACAGGCTCTGATTGCATCTCTGTCGCTGGAAGACATTTCTTTTCTGGTGCTGGAAAAGGCCCGTGTGCTTACAGGCAGCCGAAACGGATTTGTGGGATATACTGATCCGGACACGGAATGTCTCATCTGTCCTGCCATGTCAAACGGCTGGGGATCAGAATCCCCCAAAAAAACAGCCCCTGCTGTTTTTAAAGAAAGAAGCGGACTCTGGGGCTGGGTCCTGGATCACCGGGAATCTGTACTGACCAACACACCATCCGGAGATTTCCGTTCCGGAGGCATTCCGGAATGGCATGTGCCGATCCGCCGTTTTCTGTGCACACCGGCCATGATGGGCAAAAAACTGGTGGGGCTGCTGGCTCTGGCCAATGCGGATCAGGAATATAACGACAGAGACCTGAAACTGACACAGCGCCTGGCAGCGATTTATGCGCTGGCCGTACAGCGCAAACGGTTTGAAAGCGAACTGATTCAGGCGCGGGAGGCCGCTGATGCGGCCAGCCTGACCAAAAGCCGGTTTTTGGCAAATATGAGCCATGAGGTGCGGACCCCCATGAACGGAGTGATCGGCATGATCGGTCTGGCCCTGGATACCCAACTGCATCCCAAACAGCGGGAATATCTGAGCATGGCAAAGTATTCCGCGGAATCCCTGCTGCGGCTGCTCAACGATATTCTGGATTTCACCCGGATCGAGGCCGGGAAACTGGAAATGGAAAACACGGATTTTGATCTGCACGCTGTGACGGAATCAGCCCTTGTCCCTGTCCGGCCCGGAGCACGGGAAAAAGGACTGAATATCTTCTGCCGGATCGATCCCCGGGTGCCGCGAAATCTTGTGGGAGATCCCACACGGCTGCGCCAGATACTGATCAATCTGCTGCGCAACGCGGTCAAGTTCACTTCATGGGGCGATATCTGCCTGGATATTGCACAGGCATCCGAACCCGGGGAGGACACAGATGATCAGTCCGGCACTTATGGCGAAAATTTGCATGCGGATCGCATTGTGCTTATTTTCCGGATAAAAGACACGGGGATAGGCATTTCCGAAGACAAACAGAAGGAAATCTTTGAATCCTTTTCCCAGGCCGACAGTTCCATCAGCCGGAGTTACGGCGGTGCGGGACTGGGACTGAGCATATCCAAAAATCTGGTGGAAAAAATGGGCGGGGAAATAGGAGTGCAAAGCTGTCCCGGCGCGGGAAGCACGTTTTGGTTTACGGCTGTATTCGGCATCCGGCACAGGGAAATTGAGGAGGCTGTGCACACGGAAATCCCTTCTGTATCCGATGAATGCCCTTCCCCGGTATCCTCCGGCCCACCCATCCGCATCCTCCTGGCCGAAGATGACCCCACCAATCGGGAGGTTTTTGTGAATATTCTTGAATATGAAGGACATGCTGTCACTGCCGTTGCCAACGGAAAAGCAGCGCTGGATGTTCTTTCCCGTGAACCCTTTGATATCATTCTGATGGACGTGCAGATGCCGGAAATGGACGGCTTGGAGGCAACCCGCCTCATACGGAAAAAAGACCCGGATATTCCGATTATCGCGCTGACAGCCCATGCCTATGAGCAGGATCGGGAACTCTGTCTGGCAACCGGCATGAATGACTATATCTCCAAACCTGTCAACCGGTCCGATTTTATTGCGGTCATCCGGAAGCACATGGGAATTTCCCAAAAAAATCCTCAGGAAACAAGGGATCGGAAATCTGTGAACAGAGAAAACAGCATCCTGAAAGAAAAACAGTTTGACACAACAGTGATAACAGAAAAATATCAGAGAAACGTTCATCTTTTCAGGCAGGCTCTGGAGATTTTTCTCAAAGAATCATTTCCGGACATCGGTCTGCTCCGGAATGCCATATCTTCGGAAAATGAGGAAAGGGTTGAGTATTATTCGGAAAAACTGAAACAGCGTGCCCAGGATACCGGGATTTCAGTGATTTCGGATGATGCCTTCCGTCTGAAACTGGCCGCCCGGCAGAAAGATATGGACAAATCCCGTATGCTGGCGGAACAGATAGAAGAGGAATTCGAGAGACTGAAAGCAGTGCTGTCCGATCCGGATGATCAGTTTGCAGGTGCAGGATTGGAATTCGGATCTGATCAGGATCCCGCTCCTGCGGCAAAGGAGATCGCAGAACAATGAAAATTCTGATTGCAGAGGATGACTTTATTTCACGGCGGATCCTCAAAGAAATACTTGCGCCCTATGGGGACTGCGACGTGGTTGTGGATGGAAAGGAAGCGGTTCAGGCTTTTCATATGGCCATAGAGGAAAACAGGCCCTATGATCTGATCTGTCTGGACATCATGATGCCCAACACCGACGGTCAGGAGGCATTGAAACAGATACGGGAAATTGAAAAGATCGCGGGCATCCGGGGTTCTGCCGAGGCAAAAGTGATTATGGTGACCGCGCTGGATGACCCCAAAACAGTTTTTCAGGCCTTTTACAAAGGAGGAGCCACTTCCTATATTGTGAAACCCATTGACAAAAAAAAGGTAATAGGAGAAATTCGCGCCCTGGGACTGATTCCCTGAGAATAAGATTTCAGGTGTCAGTGTTCAGGTGGGAGGAATATAAAAACCAAACCTTGAAACCTGAACACTGAACACCTGAAACCTGAACACCTGACACCTTTAAACGGAAGATTATGCGCAACCGGATTATGGAAATGGGCAGAAGACTGGATATGGGACAGATTTTCACCGGCATAAGGAAGAAGGGAATGCAGTTTCCCCTGGTATACCGATTTTTCTCTCCTGCTGCCGGAATCCTCCCCGATCTGTGCACAGTGATCCGTTCACTCGAAGGGGTGATGGAAAAAGTCGAACCGCAGTTTCTGCGAATCGGCAGGGAACTCCAGGCGCTGTATGCGGATGCTGAACACCTGTCTGACCTGACAGTGGATGCTGCCAAATCCATCGGATGTGCTGAAGGATGCGAAAGTTTTCTCAGCGGCATTGACAGACTTGCCAAACATTCTCTGGCAGATTTGCAGGGATACCGCTGCAAAATCAGCAACAGTCTGATGAATGTGAATCTGAGTCTGGAGCATCTGGGCAGGCTGTGCAGAATCTGTTCGGTCATTGAAAAAACCGGCATGTCTCTGAATGTCATTGGTCTCAATATCGCTGCGGAAAGCAGCCGTTCGCCTGATGCCAATGAAATGTTTGGCACATTTACCGAAGAAATCCGTCAGCTGTCCCGGAAAATTTCCGGCATATCCCGGCATATCCTGGAAGATGCGGGGGCCACCCGCAAAGGACAGATTGCAGCCAATGCCGAGATTCTGAAGGGGCTGGAAACTTTCGGGTATCTGTACGGCAGCGCGCAGCGGGTGGTGCAGAAAGCCATCCGGGAAATATACAGCATCATGGATCTGTCCATAAAGGTTCTGGAGATATCCAATGCCCATTCCCGCGAGATATCCCGGCAGGTGGGGGAAGTGGTGGTGGCACTGCAGTTTCATGATATCGCGCGGCAGAAGATTGAGCATATGGTCATGGCGATCCGGGATGCGGAAAGTATCTGCAAAGGGGAAAGAGATCAGTACCGTCCGGACAGTGCGCAGGCACAGGCATATAACATCCTGCTTCTGCAAACTGTTCAGATGAAAGAGGTGATCAGCGAAATACTGGGCGCACATGAGAAATCGGATCTGGCTTTCCGGGGTCTGGCCAGACATGTGGATCAGCTGGTTTCGGATATATCTGTTTTTGAAACCAGGCAGCGGGCAGAAAGCAGGATAGAAGAGCGGATTCGTGCACTGAAAACCGGTCTGGAGCAGCTCGGGAACCTTCTTGCCCAGGGCAGGGGTCTGGAAAAACAGATCAAAGACACGGCAGAACAGGTGACCAATACAGCCTCCCAACTGTCGGAGCATATTGATCAGGTTCGCGGCATCAGCATGGATCTTCATCTCAAGGCTTTGAATGCCGTGGTCAAATCAGCCAGTCCGGGTGA
>CAZDIU010000110.1:0-15125 GCA_964505535.1 uncultured Desulfobacterales bacterium
CGGGAGTTCCTTCTGCCCGGGCACAAAGTCGGTTTTTTCGGCATCGGCAGCGGACTGAACTGCATGATGCTGGGGCTGGAGTGGTGAGGGATGACAGGTAAAAAAATCCGTATGGCCGGTTTCCGGCATCTGTACCCCTTCCGCTCCCGTTTCCTGAAAATAAGGGAGCACAGTTACCATTATCTGGATGAAGGGGAGGGGGAGGCGGTTGTCATGATTCACGGCAACCCCACCTGGTCTTTTTATTTTCGCCAGATGATCCGGGAACTTTCTCCCCGGTACCGGGTTGTTGCCCCGGATCATATGGGATGCGGTCTTTCGGACAAACCGGATGAACATGAGTATGATTTCCGGGTGCAGACCCGTGCGCAGGATCTGGAATGTCTGCTTGATCACCTGGGAATCAAAGAAAAAATCACGCTCATGGTGCATGACTGGGGCGGAATGATCGGCATGATATACGCGCTGCGGCATCCGGAACGCATCAGCCGTCTGATTATCACCAATACCGCGGGTTTTTTCCCGCCCGGAAAGAAAAAACTGCCGATCCGGCTGTGGCTGATCCGGAACATTCTCCCTTTTGCTGTTCCTGCGGTACTGGGACTGAATCTGTTTGCACGCGCGGCGCTGCATATGGCTCCCTGCAAAAAACTGTCCCCTGAGATAAAACAGGGGCTGATCGCTCCGTACAACAGTCCCCGGAACCGGCTGGCCACTTTGAAATTTGTTCAGGATATTCCCCTGCACCCGGGAGATGGCAGTTACGAAGCGGTCAGATGGGTGGATGAACATACAGCACTCCTTGCACATATCCCCATGCTCATCTGCTGGGGAGGGCAGGATTTTGTATTTGACGCGGATTATTTTGCCGAATGGCAGCGGCGATTTCCCCATGCGGAAACCCGCTTTTTCCCGGACGCGGGACATTATATCCTGGAAGACAAAGCAGCGGAACTGGCTGTTCTGGTGAAAGATTTCTTGAAAAAACATGCTGTCTGATATATACTCGGATTTCCGGGAACTGGAGCAGAAGTTCACTTTCTGATTCTGAGACCGAAAACCTGAACACCGATACCTGTAAAAGGGAAAGCAGATTATCCGGAAATCTTCTGAAAACCCTTCCAAAAAGGTTGAAAAATGGATACAACAGACCTGACAAAAACGGATGAGACCCGGCACACGGAACAGACGGAGATAATTTCCGGGGACCTTCCCCCTGTTGATACCCGGAAAATTATCAATATCGCCAACCATCTGAAAGAAATGGCAAAACTTCAGCCCCATAAACGCGCTGCCGTATATCCGGCCGGCTGGGATGAAAACGGCAGAGTGGCCTATACCCACCTTACCTTTATGCAGCTTGACAGGGAATCAGACTGTCTGGCCCACGGTCTGGATCGGGCGGGTATCCGGCGGGGGACGCGAACCATTCTTATGGTCAATCCCTCTTTGGAGTTTTTCGTGATTACCTTTGCCCTGTTCAAAACCGGAGCAGTGCCGGTGATTGTGGATCCGGGCATGGGCCCGCCGCGGATGGTGCAGTGTCTGAAAGAAAGCATGCCCGAGGCATTTATCGGTATTCCCAAAGCCCATCTGCTCCGGATTCTGTATCCCGCTTTTTTCAAAACGGTCCGAACCTGGGTGACAGTGGGTCGCCATTGGTGGTTCTGGAGCGGCTACAGTCTCAAACAGTTGACAGACCTTCCCTGGAAACCCTGGCCTGTGGCAGAAACCCGGGCCGATGAAATGGCTGCCATTCTTTTCACCACCGGAAGCACAGGCCCGGCCAAGGGTGTGATTTACACCCACGGCATTTTTGACGCACAGGTGCGCATGATATCCTCCCATTTCGGCATCACCCGGGATGAAGTGGATCTGCCCACTTTTCCGCTTTTTTCGCTTTTTGATCCTGCTCTGGGCATGACTGCCGTGATTCCGGACATGGACCCGACGCGTCCCGCAATGGCTGATCCGGAAAAAATCATTGAAACCATCATGGATCATGGCATCACCAATATGTTTGCCTCACCCGCGCTGCTGAACCGGGTGGGCGAATACGGCAAAGCAGAGGATATCCGTCTGTCCACGCTGCGCCGCGTGATTTCCGCAGGCGCGCCGGTGTCCCCGTCCAATCTGGAGCAGTTTTCCGCCATGCTGGAAGCCCATGCCGAAATTTTCACACCCTACGGTGCCACAGAGGCCATGCCGGTTCTTTCCATCGGGAGCAGGGAAGTACTGAATGAAACACGGAAATTCAGCGAAAAGGGTTATGGCATGTGCGTGGGGCGTCCTGTGGGGGGCATTGAGGTGCGGCTGATCAAAATCAGTGATGATCCCATTGAGGAATGGTCGGATCATCTGCTGGTCGGGGATGGAGAGATCGGTGAGATCACGGTCAAAGGGGAAGTGGTGACAAAGCAGTATTTTGAAAGACCTGAGGCAGACGCGCTGTGCAAAATCCGGGACGGAAATGAAATATGGCATCGCATGGGCGATCTGGGCTGGCGGGACAACCGGGGCAGAATCTGGTTCTGCGGCCGCAAAAGTCATCGGGTGGTTACGGAAAACGGTTCTCTGTTCACTGTGCCCTGCGAGGCTGTTTTCAACCGTCATCCTGCGGTATACCGCAGCGCACTGGTGGGCGTGGGAGAAGCACAGCACCAGAAACCGGTCATGTGCATTGAACTGAGAAATGGCGGAAAAGGATGTGACAAAGAGACCGTGAAACAGGAACTGCTCAATCTGGCTGCCAAAAACGGTATGACCAAAGACATTAAAACCATTCTCTTTCATGAGGGCTTTCCGGTGGATGTGCGTCACAATTCCAAGATTTTCCGGGAGAAACTTGCAGAATGGGCTTCCTAGAGAGTCTTCCTGCTGACAAACGCATGATTCTGGTCACGGGCGGCGGCGGATTTCTGGGCAAAGCCATTGTCCGGGAACTGATCCGTAGGGGGGAACAGGTGCGAAGTTTTTCCCGTTCCTTCCATCCGGAACTGGAAAAACTCGGAGCAGAACAGGTGCAGGGGGACATGGCGGATGAAAAGGCTGTGGAAAAAGCCTGCAAGGGAGCCGGGCTTGTTTTTCATACCGCTGCAAAAGCCGGTGTATGGGGGCCGCATGAGGACTATTTCCGAACCAATGTCACAGGCACACGCAATGTCATGGCCGTATGCCGCAGTCAGGGAATCAGCGCACTTGTTCACACCAGTTCTCCCAGCGTCATCTTCGATGGCACGGATATGGAAGGAGTAAATGAATCTGCTCCCTATCCTGCTGAGTTTCATGCCCCTTACCCCCGCACCAAAGCGCTGGCCGAGCAGGAAGTCAGACAGGCTGCCGCGTCCGGTTTAAAGGCTGTTATTTTAAGGCCGCATCTCATATGGGGGCCGGAGGACAATCATCTGGTTCCACGGATTCTGGCACGGGCCAAAAAACTGCGCATGGTGGGTGATGGCAGAAAAAAGGTGGATACCATTTACATTGACAATGCTGCACATGCCCATCTTCTGGCCGCAGAAAAACTTCTTGCCAATCCCCAACTTTCCGGACGGGTCTATTTCATTTCCCAGGATAATCCCATTCCCCTGTGGGACATGGTCAATGCCATACTCAAAGCCGGGGGCCTTCCGCCCGTAACACGCCGCATTTCCGCAAAAGCCGCGTATGCAGCCGGTGCTGTGCTGGAAATAATTTATTCTCTTTTCCGTCTGAAACGCGAACCCCAGATGACGCGCTTTCTTGCCAAAGAACTTGCCACAGCCCACTGGTTTGACATCAGCGCGGCAAAAAAAGATTTGGGATACACCCCGCCTGTTTCCACCGAAGAAGGACTCCGCCGACTGGAACAATGGCTGAAAAGCAATCCGATTCAGTCCAAAATGTAAGCGGTCCGATCTGCGTTTCCGGTACACAACCGGTTACTGTACCGAATCGCCATTGAAGCAATGCAATATTTGCCCTGTTCCCGCTCTCTGCGTCCATTGACGCTCTGCGCGGGAACGCCGCGGGGACGCTCTGCGTCCCGTGTTCCGGATGCACATGAACAGCCCTGTCTGCTGACCGGCTGCATTGCACAGAACCAATGGGGAATCGGTATCATACCGATTCCCCATTGATCTGAAACACAGGTTTTTTGAACACACGAAAACTTCTTTTTGCCTGCCTGCAGGTATGTTTTCAATGGGGAATCGGTATGATACCGATATCCCCATTGATCTGAACAATTCTGCTTTATTTGCTTAATTTACAGACGGTTAAAAGAAAATCGTGAAAATATGTTCACTGAAGAAAATTCTATTTCGTCATCAGTCTCACAGACCCGTCCCAGTCATGGGGCAGGGATTTGGGATCAAGGGCTCTGATCCGTTCGATCATCTGCATGGCTGCGGGATCATCGGGTTTCAGGGACAGGGCTTTCCCAAAGAGTTTGCCTGCGCCGGCAAAATCACGGGCAAGATAGGCATTGAAGGCTTTTTCATAGGTTCCGCAGTATTCCTCCTGCTGCGAATCTGCACAGTCTTCCTGAAATCCGTAAACCTCGTACACTTTCACTGCCTGGGATTTTCCTTTGACACGGAGAATATCCAGCATCCGTGTCCGGAAACGGGCCGGAGGCAGTGCCGCAAGGGTGAATTCCGAAATCATCAGGGAGGTTCCATAGTTTTTGTTGGCTCCCTCCAGACGGGAGGCCAGGTTTACGGCATCCCCAATCACGGTGTAATCACAGACTTTGTCGGATCCCATATTGCCCACAATCATTTTTCCGGTGTTGATGCCCACCCGGCAGTAAAGGGGCGGAAGCCCCTTTTGGCTCCATTCCTCCCGAAGCCGAGCCAGCCGTTCCTGCATTTTCAGACCTGCCATTACAGCCTGTTCAGCATGGTTCGGCATGTGCAGGGGAACCCCGAATTCAGCCATGATGGCATCCCCCTGGAATTTGTCAATGATGCCTTCATTCTGCATGATAATTGCTGTCATTTCCGTAAGGTAGGCGTTGAGCAGGGACACCAGTTCCGCGGGAGGCATTTTTTCGCAGATCGAGGTAAAGTCAGCAATATCTGAAAAAAGAACCGTAACCACCCGCTCCTCCCCTCCCAGAGTAAAGGCTTCCGGATTGGCCAAAAGTTTGCTGACAACTGCTTCCGGAAGATACCGGGCAAAGGTGTTTCGGATAAAGGAACGCTCCTGTGCACCGCTCATTTCCAGAGCAGCCACCAGTGCAAAAAACATCACAAGGCTGAATAACAGGGCAGTCCCAATGGGAAAAAAACGAAAATGTGTGCACTCTGTCCAGGTCAGCAGCAGCAGTCCTGTCAGAATCAGAAAACCGGCACTGTACAGGAACCGGGAAGAACGGAACAGCGCAGAAAATCCCATTGCAAAACTGACAAAAAGCAGGACAGCCCCTGCGGCCCAGCCCGGCCATCGGCTGTAAAAGGTGCCGGTCAGCAGGGCATTGAGCATATTGGCATGAAGGACAGCCAGGGGGCGGTTTCTTTCAAGGGGTGTGGCGCCCATGTCTGAAACGCCGGAGGCCACATCCGCAACCAGCACAATGTTTCCCTCCATGTATTCTCTCAGATTGCCCCTGAGATCCTCATCTTCAAAGAACTGCAAAAAACGGTGCGCCTCCATTTCTCTGAAATCCAGGCTCATTTTGCCGACAAAGGGCACAAAGGCCCGTCCCTGTTCATCTATGGGAATGATGAGGTCAGATTTCATTGCCGCGGATGAACCGGCCGGAACAGTGATACTTTTTCCCCATGCAATCCTCAGATCATCGGGATTAATTCCTGCCCAGTCCAGAAAAATGGCCAGGCTGAGAGTGGGAAGGTATTTCTCATCCACTTTGATCAGCAGGGGAAGATGCCGATAGACCCTGTCCATGTCCGCCCGGACGCTGATGTCTCCGGAACCCTTTGCTGTTCCCATAAAAGAAGAATGCTGCAGGAGTGCCCGCACCGCATGATAGGGACGGCCTTTGCCGGTTTCTGTTGGCTGAATCAAAGATTCAGACCGGAATTTTTCATACGCAGGCCCCTTTTCCCATTTGAAGGAAGCCGGGGTTTCAGAGAGAGCGCATCCAACCGGCAGCCAGGCACAGCCCAGGTGCAGAAAGGACTGACGAAGGGCCCTGTCTGCGTCCGGATTGCCGGGACGGGCAAAGATCAGATCATAGGCCACGGCCAGGGGATTGAGTTGGGCCAGCGCATTGCTGAGTTCTGCCAGGTCACTGCGATCCAGAATGTTTTTTCCAAAATACGCATAGCTTTCATCTGTAAAGCTCAGATAAAGGATTTGCGGTGCAAAAGCCGGTTTGGGGCCATATCCCCTTGCCAGAGTCCTGCGGTAAAAACCGTCCAGCATCATCAAATCCCAGCGGTTCCAGAGAATGTCAAAACAGAGGAAAAACAGGGATGAACCTGCCAGAAAGCAGAAAAGCAGACGCAAAACCAGGCGTCTGTGCTTTTCAGTTTTGAAGCTTAAATTCATATTTTTTGACCACAAGTCCCTTCCCGGAAAAGATGGGAAGGTTTCTCACAAATGCCTCTGTGTTTTTCAGATCATCGGCTCCCCGGACATTTCCCGCAAGTTCCACATCAGCCTCTGTCCGCTTACGGCTCAGTTCAATCCCGCTTCTTTTGGTGAGTTCCTCCTGAACGAGCAGCCATTTGTCCCGCGGCATATCCGCATCTGCCAGTCCCGAAATCTGTGGCAGTTTTTCGGGGCTGCACACAATGGTGAAATTTTCCGTTGCGCTGTTTCCGTCCACCTTGTAATATGCCTGTTCCGAAGGCAGAACCATCAGGGATTCCGGAAGATGCTGCCGGGTTTTGTTGAGCAGTTTCGCTGTCCTGTCATCAGAATACACCACATACACATAGGCATTTTCCAGAGGATGCACATAAATGCGGATTCGATCACCGGTTTTTACCAGTTCCCGTGATCCTGCCCGGTTCTCTGTGCGGTCCCAAAAGATTTGAATGCCGATCTTTGCCCGCACCCTCTGCTCTTCCTGGGCAATGGCCGGGCAAAGGCCGGTGAGGAGCATCATGGCTGAAAGTGCGATTGGCAAAAGAGAAAGATTCTGTTTTTTCATATTTGCCTCCTTTTTCTTTTATGACTTATTCATTTCCCAATTGCAAGATCCGTTTGAGTCTTTCCTCTGTGAAAAAGATGCAGGCAGATTCGTCCGGCCCTGCGGGGAGGCCCCCGCGTCCGGCCTGAACCAGGGAACTGGCGCTCGTTCCCTCTGCGGCACGGCAGGGATCATCGGCCAGACGGATGGGAATGGCAAAGCCGGAGGAAATATTGATCAGAGCGCCGCTGATGTCCAAATCCGGAGCTGTGATGCTGATGCTTCCCTGCTCTCCGCCCGGTGCTGCGGCCTGAATGATGTTGCGGCCGGAATCGGATGCAAAAACCTGCCGTTCGGTTCCGCCCACTTCCAGGGAATCTCCGTTCGCGATCACTGCCTTTGCATCAATGAAAATATCCCCGCCCCGCGCATTTTCGGCTGCGGTGTTGGCCTGCACGAATCCGCGGTCAAAAACCAGCACATCCGCAGGGCCGGCAATGCCGGTGACAGAGATATTTCCGCCATCCCCCGCGGTTCCTTCCACTGATGTGGTGACAAGACTGCTGCGCAGGATCAGGGTGTTTCCCTGAACAACGATCGGGCCGCCGTCAGCTTCATTGGAGGATGTGGTAATATTGCTGTTTTCAACAGTCAGATCATTGGCCTGAATGCGGATTGCAGCAGCGGGAACATTGCCGGTGCTTTCAGCAGTGATGCGCGCGTTCCGATCAAGGTGCAGGCGGTTTGCCTCAATACGTATCAAAGCCTCCGGAATATTGTCCAGCGCTTCTTCCCAAAGGGTCTGATTCGCGGCAATGCTGATCTCCCCATTGTTTTTCACTGTAACTTTGTCTGCTGAAATCTCCACACTGCCCACATAACCAAAGGCGGATTCCTGAACGAGACTGGAAATGCCGGTGAAGAATTCCGAATCACTGCCGTCAATGAAAAGTTCTCCTGCCCTTATGCTGACACTTCCCGCGTTGCCCAGAGACCAGGAATAGGCACTGCTGGTGATCTGGGAGCTGCTGCTTATTTCCATAAGCTCCTCCGCGCGAATGTCCACTGTGCTGGCATTGCCCAGAGAATAAGCGTTTGCACAGCTTGAAACAACAGAGAAATCTTCCATTGTGATCTGCTTTGCCTGAATCATCACAGTTCCTGCATCTCCCAGAGACCATGTGCTGCTGGTGATACCGGCACTTCCGACCATTTCCAGAAGCCCGTCTGCGATTACTTCCACAAAGCCTGCATCTCCGGATGATCCCGGTTCGGCTGAACTGCCAATGCCGGTAAGCAGAGATAGATTCCTGCCGTCCATTCGGATCTCCCCGGCACGGACGGTCACACTTCCCGCGCTGCCTTGGGAAAAGGTGCTGCTTAAAATCTGGGCGCCACTGCGCATTTCCAGAAGTCTGTCTGCGGTCACATCCACTGTGCCCGCATCCCCTGCTGATCCCCATTCCGCAGAACTGGAAATGCCGGTAAGCAGATCAGAGTCCTGACCATCCATTCGGATCTCTCCGGCACGGACGGTCACACTTCCCGCGCCGCCTTCGGAAAAGGTGCTGCTCAGAATCTGGGCTCCGGTGAGCAGTTCAATCGTCCCGTCTGCTGTCACCTCCACCATGCCCGCATCCCCTGCGGAACCGTAATTGGCAGAACTGGCAATGCCGGTAAACTGATCTGCGTTCTGCCCCTCCATCCGGATGTTCCCGGCTTTGATGGTCACATTTCCGGCCCTGCCTTCGGAAAAGGTGCTGCTCAGAATCTGGGCTCCGGTGAGCAGTTCAATCGTCCCGTCTGCTGTCACCTCCACCATGCCCGCATCCCCTGCGGAACCGTAATTGGCAGAACTGGCAATGCCGGTAAACCGGTCTGAATTCTGATCATCCATTCGGACAGTTCCGGCCTGAATGTTCACACTGCCTGCATTGCCCTGTGAAAAGGTGCTGCTTAAAATCTGTGCTCCGCCCCCCATTTCCAGAAGTCCGTCTGCGGTCACTTTCACCGTGCCCGCATCTCCTGTGGAACCGGAATTGGCAGAACTGGCAATGCCGGTAACCTGTCCTGCAATCTGATTATGCATTCGGATCGCCCCGGCCTGAATGTTGACATTTCCGGCTTTGCCTGCGGAATAGGTGCTGCTCGAAATTGCAGAACCGTTGCACATTTCCATAAGCCCCTCAACCATGATCTCCACGGTTCCGGCATCGCCTGCTGACCAGGAAGCAGCCATACTGGAAATGCCGGTGAACTGATCTGATCCCTGAGCATCCATTCGGATTGCCCCTGCCCGGACGGTCACATTGCCTGCTCTGCCGGATGAAAAGGTGTCGCTGGAAATATCCGCACCCCGGATCATCTCCAGAAGCCCTTCCACAGCAACCTCCACAGTTCCGGCATGGCCCTGTGACCCGGAATTGGCAGAACTGGAAATGCCGGTAACCTCGCCCGATTCCCCGGCATCCATTTTCATCGCTCCGGTCTGAATTTTCACACTGCCCGCGCTGCCCTGGGAAAAGGTGCTGCTTCTGACAAGAGCGCCATTGCTTATCTCCATAAATCCCTCTGCTGTCACTTCCACAAAGCCTGCATTGCCGGTTCCTGCATTGGCAGAACTCGCAATGCCGGTAAACCGGTCTGATCCCTGACCGTCCATTCGGATTTCTCCAGCCTGAATCTTCACATTTCCGGCATTGCCTGCGGAAAAGGTGCTGCTTGAAATCGTTGCGCCGTCAATCATTTCCAGAAGTCCTTCCGCCGTGACATCCACAGTTCCGGCATGGCCTGCTGATCCGGAAGTGGTCATACTGGAAATGCCGGTAAACAGATCGGAATCCTGCCCCCCGATTCGGATTTCCCCTGCCTGGACGGTCACACTGCCCGCATTGCCCTGTGAAAAGGTATCGCTGGAAATGTCAGCACCGCTGATCATTTCCAGAAATCCGTCTGCTGTCACCGTCACTGTGCCTGCATCACCCGCTGATCCGGAATAGGCGGAACTGGAAATACCGGTGGAATATTCTGAACCACTGCTGTCTATTCGAATATTCCCGGCCCGGACAGTCACATTTCCGGCATTGCCTGCGGAATAGGTTCCGCTCGAAATCTTCGCACCATTGAGCATTTCCAAAGCCCCATCCACAGTCACTTCCACCGTTCCGGCATCCCCCTGTGATCCGGAATTGGCAGAACTGGCAATGCCGGTAAACCTGTCTGATCCCTGATCGCAGATTCTAATCTCTCCTGCCCGGATTTTCACACTGCCCGCATTGCCCTGTGAAAAGGTATTGCTCGAAATCTCCGCTCCATTGCGCATTTCCAGAACTCCCACAACCGTGACATCCACAGTTCCCGCATCCCCCTGTGATGCGGAATTGGCGGAACTGGCAATGCCGGTAAACGCATCTGATCCCTGACCGTCAAGTTGGATTGCTCCGGCGTGAATTTTCACACCGCCTGCACTGCCCTGTGAAAAAGTGCTGCTCAGAATCTGGGCGCCGTTGATTATTTCCAGAAGCCCATCCACAGCCATCTCCACGGTTCCGGCATTGCCCTGTGATCCGGAATTGGCAGAACTGGCAATGCCGGTAAACTGATCAGAGTTCTGATCATCCATTCGGATTGCCCCGGCCCGGATGCTGACACTGCCGGCACTGCCCCGGGAAAAGGTATTGCTTGAAATCTCTGCGCCGTTGAGCATCTCCAGAAGCCCGGCTGCGGTCACCTCCACAAAACCTGCATTGCCTCCGGATTCCGGTTCGGCAGAACTGGCAATGCCGGTAAACAGGTCTGAACCCTGCCCGTCAATGCTGATTTCTCCTGCCCGGATTTTCACACTGCCTGCGTTTCCTTCTGAAAACGTGCAGCTCAGAATCTGGGATCCATTGAGCATTTCCAGAAGTCCGTCTGCCGTGATTTCCACATAGCCTGCATTGCCTCCGGATTCCGGTTCGGCTGAACAGGAAATTCCGGTAAACAAATCTGAACCCTGCCCGTCAATGCTGATTTCCCCTGCCCGGATTTTTACGCTGCCTGCACTGCCCTGGGAAAATGTGCCTCCGGAAATTTCTGCACCGTTGCGTATCTCCACAAGTCCGTCCGCAGCGATCTCCACTGTGCCCGCGTCACCCAGAGAACCATACTGTGCCTGATTTAAAACACCTGTAAGCTGATCATTGCTTCCTCTGAGGATGAGGTCATGGGTCTGAATGCTTATATCGCCTGCATTTCCCGTTGCACCGGATAAGACAGCGCTCAGAAAAGTGGAATCTTCGGCCTGCACATTGCCTGCGCGGATATCCAACTTCCCCGCGTTTCCCTCAGCCTGCGTATAGACCGCAATTTCCGAGCCTTGTTTCAAATGCAGAGAACCGTCTGCTGCAATTTTTACTCCGCCGGAATTCCCTTCTCCCAATGCACCGCTTTGCACAAACGTCTCCTGCGCGACAGTCAGATTTCCGTTTATGAACAAATCAATACCGCCATCAGCATCTTTGGTGCCGGTATTGTTTGCGGCCATGCCTGTGTTTTCTGTTTCAGCCTCGCCCGCCTGAATCAGAACATGACCGCCCCCGTTGCCGCTTGCCTCCAGTTCTGCCGCTTCCAGAGTGAGTTTTCCCTTCATTGCCACATCCGCTTTTCCGGAAACAGGCACTTCTGCGGTCTGTCCTCCCGCTGCCGTAATACGGATTTCCCCTGCTTCGGAAACCAGTTGCGCTTTCTGCTGTGCTGTCCCGCTTATGATCACATCTCCGCCGGTCAGAGACACTCTGCTCTCCGGGGCAAATTCCAGCCGGGTTCCGTTGAGAACAATGCTTGAGGGCTGGGGAGAGAGAAAACCGAAAGATTCCGGGCTGGCAGCAGTCAGGGTGCTGGCATTGGGATTGGCTGCGCTGAACACACTGCCGTCTGCAAAGTGCAGTTCATCCCCTGTGCTGACGTGGAAGGCTGCGGGAACATCCACTTTGGCATTGGGGCCGAACACCACACCGGAGGGATTGATGAAGAAGAAATCGGCATTTCCCACCTGTGAGCGCAGCAGCCCGTCAATGCTGGAAATTTCACCGCCTGTCACCCTGCTGATGACGTTTTCAATGGCATCCGGGCCGGTAAAGGTGGCACTTTCTCCTGTGAAGACAGAAAATTTCTGAAAACTGTGGAAAAGATTCTGCCCGGCTGTTTTTCCCAGATCATGGGGAATCTGAAAATCCGGACCGTTTAAGGATGTTGCCGGGCCGACCGTGCCGTCTGTGACCACATCGGCCAATGCCGCTGCCGACAGCAACTGACAAAGAAGAATCATCAGGAAAAATTTTGTTTTCATAGCCGTCTCCATATAAAAAACGAAAGAGAAAGCCCCGAAGGGGTGAAATAGTATAGCCCGGGGCAACGCCCTGGGAATATTGGATATAATATGTATTTTAGCCCTGAAGGGGCGTATTGAAAAACGGCTTCAGAATGTTATTTTATTCTAATCCGCCCTTTCAGGGCTCACGGATATTTTTTTGGCATATTCCCAGACCGATGGCCTGGGCTATATCAATCCGCCCTTTCAGGGCTTTCCTTAAGCGCAACATCAGTGTTCCTTTTTTTCACAGCCAGTTCCCTATCAGAATAAAGGGAGACCAGAAAAAAGGATGCCGGAACTCTTTTTTCCGCATCAGGTCTGCCTGTGCCCGGCGCAGGGCTTCGGCCTTGCTGACACCCGGCTCTTTTATATGGGCATAAAACGCGGGCAGCATTTCCTGGGCTGCCAGATCCGCAACAGGCCAGAGGGAACCGAGTGCGCTCCGTGCGCCGGATTTCAGCACAACTCCGGCCAAACCCAGAGGCGAACGGTCATCCCCTTCGGCAGTCTGGCACGCGCTCATGATGATCAGTTCCACAGGAGCATCCGCGAGTTGTTTGGGTTTGATCATGGCCTCCAGTTGGTTCATATCCAGCCGTCTGTCATAGGTCATGAGGAAATTCTGCTCCGGCTTGCCGCCGAAATAGCCGTGAGATGCGATATGAACCACACGGAAGGGCTGTCCCCTGATCTCCTGGAGGAAACGATCAAGCTGAAAGTTTTCATTTAACAGCACTGTTCCATGCAACTGTCCGGAAAGCTGGCTGATTTCCGCATCCACTCCGGGCAGTGCCAGTTGACTTCGCACTTTCCGGATGATCTCCGGGTTTTTTTTGTCAGCCTGTGTCAGAGGTTTCAGTCCCTGAGATGGTTCCACTTCCACGGAAATTCCCCGCACGCCCAGTTCCCTTGATTTGTCCGGCGCGCTGCTCACGGCCAGCCAGAAATTTTCCGGAAGATCGAAAATCACAGGTCCTGGATCGCTCATGCCGGCTATCAGGGTAAGCATTTCTCCTCTGGCCAGGGGTGCAGGGTCCAGCAGACTCAGACCGGGTGCGGTGACAATGGCAAATCTTTCTGCCAGAAAATTTTTCCCGTCCCACAGGGCAGCGATTGGAAACATGCGGAAAACCCCGTCCGGCACAAAAACCAGTGTATCGGCCTTATGTTCCTCCAGCAGAGAAGCCAACGGTCTGAAAAGCCAGTCATAAACCTCTGCCGCAGTTTTTTCAAAAGCCTGACGGTTCCGCAGTTGGGCAGTCAGCAGCCGGACAGCCTGGTCCAGGGTTTCCTGTTTCACCGCTGTGCTTTTCTGCCATAAGCGGCCGTCCATATCCAGCAGCAGTTCCAGCCGGTCAGGAAGAATGACCGGATAGAATACGGCAGTGGAAGGCGACAGGTTTTCAATTCCCCGTGTCAATGCGGCAACGCAGGGGTCACGGAAATAATCGGTCAGTTCGGAATGCTTGATGCGCTCCACCGCCTGCCGGGCCTCACGGAGCAGAGACTGCCGGTTTTTGCCTTCCGGTTCTTTTGCCGCAGAGAGAAGAAGCATGTCAGCCAGCCCCAGATAAATGGGGGACAGAGTTTCCCGGAAGGAAGATCGGCCATCCTGCCAGGTGATGGGAATATCCTGACGGATGGTCTCAATATGGTACACAGCCCGGCGGCAGGCTGCAATGGCCCTTTCCGAATCTCCCTGTGCACGCAGCAGCCGTGCCAGTTGCCATTCCCAATGAAGCAGCAGATCATGTGCCTCAGAAGACCGCGCGGTTTCCAGTGCCTGTGCGGTCAGGTTCATGGCTTCCCGGTATTGGCCGGTTTTTTCATACAGACCGCCCAGTCTGCCGGAAGACAGGGACAACTGGCGGACTGTTCCCCCGGCCCTGGCAAGGGACAGGGCTTCTGTCAGGCAGTCAAAGGCAAGACGGATCCCGGATTCTCCGGTTTCCCTTCGCTGGGCTTCTGCCGCGATTCCCAGCAGCAGGTCTGTCCTTTCTCCCGGCAAAGCAACCTTTGCGGCAGACTTCCGGGCCTCCAGAAGATGGGACAGGGCACGGGTGTCATCCGAAAGAATGCGGGCCATATTCCGGCGGATGCCGGCCTCCAGACCCGGATCATCCGCCCGGTCAGCATACTGCAGGGCTTCCTCATAAAGCAGCCATGCCTCTTCGTTCCGGTTCTGGCTGAACAGCACAGTTCCCAGACGATTCGCGCAGGATGCGGACAGGATCGGCTGATTCAGGGATTTGGCTTCCTCCAGGGCGGTGCGCAGAAGCTGCTCTGCGGCATCCGGCTCTCCCTGCAGGAAATGAATATATCCAATGAGTTGGTCGGAAAGGGCTGCCAATTGGGGCTGATTTCCGGATTTTGCCCCGTCAAGGGCTGCTTGGAAATCCTTCATGGCCTCTCCCAAATACCCCAGTGCCTGATATGCCTCGCCCCGTCTGAGAAGCAGAAGGCTTTGATCCGCTTCCCCTGCATGGGCCAGTTGCCGGGTCAGTTCCGTGAGCTTTGCCTGTTCCTCTCCCACTGCGGTGACAGGGGGTTTTTCAAACGCATGTCCGTGAGACTGCCAAAGATCGGGAAAAATCAGAAAAATGAATCCCCAAATCATACAATGCCGCCATAATTTTTTCTGCATAATCCCCCTCCCTAATCTGGATTTTGGACTGTCATTCCGGCCCAGGC
>CAZDIU010000111.1:0-15091 GCA_964505535.1 uncultured Desulfobacterales bacterium
ACCCCGGCCATTACCTCCCGCGGCATGAAACAGCGAAAATGATCCGCATAGCGGATCTGATTGTCCGGGTTCTGCGCAATCCTGACGACAAAGGAATCATCAGTGACGTGCGCTCGGATGTAAGAAAACTGTGTGAATCCTTTCCCATATACACTTCTGATTCCAGCCCTGTGCATCCGGGAAACTGACAGGCCATGTCTGAAAAAATGGTGCGTCCCTCCTGGGAAGAGTATTTTATGGACATCACCGAACTGGTTGCCCGGCGATCCACCTGCATCCGGCGATCGGTCGGCGCGGTTATCGTAAAGGACAAGCGCCTGCTGGCCACCGGATACAACGGCGCACCCAGCGGCATTGCCCACTGTTGTGAAACCGGCTGTATGCGGGAAAAACAGAACGTGCCTTCCGGACAGCGGCATGAGCTGTGCCGCGGCATTCATGCGGAACAGAACGCGATTATCCAGGCCGCGTACCACGGGGTTTCCATCAAAGACGCCTCTCTTTTCTGCACCAACCTTCCCTGCTCCATCTGTGCAAAAATGATCATCAACGCGGGAATCAAAGCCATCTGGTACAAATCCGGATATGCGGATCCCATGTCCACGGAAATGTTTCAGGAAGCCGGTGTGCAGGTTATAAAATTTCAGCCTTTGGATCATCAGGAATCAGAATCATGAAATGTCCCTATTGCGGCGCGCTTGACAACAAAGTGATTGATTCCCGGCTCAGCCGGGATGAAATCGCGATCCGCAGGCGCAGGGAATGCCTGGTCTGCCAGCGGCGTTTCACCACCTTTGAGCATGTGGAAGACATTCCCATCATGGTGATCAAAAAAGACGGAAGACGGGAAATCTTCGCGCGTGACAAGGTGCGAGCGGGAATTCTGAAGGCATGTGAAAAACGGGATATCAGCATCCATCTGACAGAGGATTTTCTGGATGAACTGGAAAGGGATCTCCGGGAAAACGAGGAAAAGGAGATTCCCACCCGTGTCATTGGGGAAAAAATCATGGCCTGGCTCCACCGGATTGACGAGGTGGCCTATGTGCGCTTTGCATCTGTGTACAGGGAATTCAGGGATGTCAATGATTTTGTTTTGGAACTGCAGCAACTGATCAGCAAAGAGAAGAAAGAATTCAGGGAAGATGAGAGACAGGAGAGCGCTGGCAATACCGCAGCAGAACCGGCTTCCGGTTTATTGAAAGAATGCAGGGAAAATGACAGACAGCATCCATCAGAAAAATGACATTTTTTTTATGAAAGCAGCGCTTGAACTGGCAGAAAAGGGACGGGGATGCACCTCGCCCAATCCCATGGTGGGCGCTGTGGTGGTAAAGGACGGCAAAACAGTGGGCAAAGGCTGGCATGAGTTTGCCGGAGGCCCCCACGCGGAGGTCAATGCCATCAATGATGCAGGAGAATCTGCCAGGGGAGCGGATCTGTATGTGACGCTGGAACCCTGCAATCATTACGGACGGACACCGCCCTGCACACAGAAAATTCTGGAAAGCGGCATTTCCCGCGTGATCGTTGCCATGAATGATCCCAATCCGGATGTGAAAGGCGGCGGAAATGAATATCTGAGAGCAAAGGGCATATCCGTTACCACCGGTGTATGCGAAAAAGAGGCCCTTGTTCTCAACGAGGCTTTTGTGAAATATGTCCGCACCAGGGAGCCTTTTGTCATTGTGAAATGCGCTGCCACCCTGGATGGCCGCATTGCCACACGCACCGGGGATTCCAAATGGGTTTCCGGTGAGGAATCAAGAGCTTTTGTTCATGAACTCCGGCACAGGGCTGACGGCATCCTGGTGGGCATCGGAACCGTTGCCAATGATGATCCAAGTCTGACCACCCGGATGGAAGGCAGAAAAGGAAAAGATCCCGCGCGGATTATCCTCGACAGCCGTCTTTCCATATCAGAAACTGCAAAAGTCCTGCATCTGCAATCCGAGGCTGACACCATTATCGTTACGGGTGAGGATATACCGGATGACAAAAAGAAAAGGCTCAAAGGCAAAGGCATCCGGGTGATTTCCGCTCCGTTGAAAGAAGGCCGGATCAGTCTGAAGATGCTCATGGGACGTCTGGGCTATATCGGGATTACCAGTCTGCTGATTGAAGGCGGCAGCAGGGTCATTGCATCCGCTCTGAATGCCCGGATTGTGGACAAAATCATGTTCTTCTACGCGCCGAAAATCCTGGGCGGGGATGACGGTTTTCCCATATGCAGAGGCCCGGGACCCGAACTCATGCGCCAGAGCATTCCCATCCGGAACATGGATATCCGCCGTTTCGGGGAAGATGTGATGATTGAGGGATATATTGACAGGGGCGGGACGTGGTGATTTTTTTTGCAGAGAAGACAAGAACCCGATTGGAACATTCATTTGTTAAATTCATAGTCAGAGGAATTGGATTGAAGACAAACTATATTCTCATCGATTACGAAAATGTTCAGGTGAAATCATTGGCTCTTTTGAAAGGAGGGCAATTTCGGGTGAGAGTTTTTTTAGGCCCCAATAATACCAAACTGCCGATTGAATTTGTGATAGCTATGCAGGAACTTGGAGATTGTGCAGAATACATAGTGTTGGAAACACCCGGAGACAATGCGCTTGATTTTCACATAGCATATTATTTGGGGATTCTTGCAACTTCCGATCCCACAGGATACTTTCACATTATTACAAAAGACAAAGGTTTCGATCCGTTGATCAGACACTTGAAAAACAAAAAAATTTTTTCGTCCCGTTCAGAATCAATTGAGGATATGCCCTGTTTCAAAGCAACAGAAGACAATGTGAACAGTTCCAATACTCAACTGGTTGAGATAAAAAAAAAGAATACTTCATCAAAAAAACTGATGGAGGATCTGATTAAAGTTGCAGTGAATGATCTTATAAAACGAAAAGCATCAAAGCCACGCACTCCGAAAACTTTGCTGAGTACTATTCATGCAAAGTGTGGCAAAGATGTTCCCATATCCGACATTGAAAATGTGTTCAAGAGGTTGGTGGAACATGGCTATATCAAAGTCAATGGTCCAAAAGTCACATATGCACTTCCAACTGCTCAGATATAATATTTTATAATAAAACAGTTATGAATTTTACTCAATATTTTTCATGCAATATCCATATCTTACAGATCATCCATAAATGGATAGCGAGCCAGATCAGTTGACAATGCCATCCCTTCCGGGATTCCATTTTGTTTTTTTGAATTTTATATCACAATGTAAATATTTTCAGATTTTTTCAGCCCCGGTTTCAGACGCAGAACAACGGATTTGAGTCACTGCCTTTTGACGGATGAACACTTCTGACACTGTCAGTTCCTCCTCTGCGATATACACCGGGAAGGCTCTCAAGTGGCTCACCATTAATTTTTCCACAGCCCTGACTGTAAATCTTGAACATGAACATGCCGGACAGAATCAAAAAACTGGTTGAGACCTTTAATTACAATATCGAAAGTTACAAAAAAGGTTCGTACAATGAAACACAGGTGCGCCGGGAGTTCATAGACCCTTTTTTTGAGGAGCTTGGCTGGGACATTGCAAACAGAAAGGGGTATGCAGAAGCGTACAAGGATGTCATCCATGAGGATGCCATAAAAATCGGGGGCGTGACCAAAGCCCCGGATTACTGCTTCCGCATCGGCGGAGTGCGCAAATTTTTTCTGGAGGCAAAAAAGCCTGCTGTAAATATCAAACAGGACATTCACCCCGCGTATCAACTGCGGCGCTACGGATGGAGCGCAAAGCTGCCCCTGAGCATTCTCACGGATTTTGAGGAATTTGCTGTCTATGACTGCCGCGTGAAACCTGCAAAAACTGACAAAGCCTCCTGTTCCCGCATTCTGTACCTGAAATACACGGATTATGCTGAAAAGTGGGATGAAATCGCAGCCGTTTTTTCCCGTGAGGCCATTCTGAAGGGATCGTTTGACAGATATGCTCAATCTCAGAAAGCAAAAAGAGGAACATCAGAGGTTGATGCCGCATTTCTGCAGGAAATCGAACGCTGGCGGGAAATCCTGGCCCGCAACATCGCGCTGCGCAATCCCGGACTTTCCTGGCGGGAACTGAATTTTGCTGTTCAGCAGACCATTGACCGGATTGTGTTTCTGCGCATCTGCGAGGATCGGGGCATTGAAAAATACGGTTCCCTCATGGCGTTGCAGAACGGAGAAACTGTTTACGCACGCCTTTTTGCACTTTTCCGAAATGCTGATGCAAAATACAATTCCGGGCTGTTTCATTTCAAAAAGGAAAAACAGCGTGATAATTTTGACAGGCTGACGCCAAAACTGACCATTGACGACAATGCCTTAAAAGATATTTTCAGAAATCTGTATTATCCGGAAAGTCCATATGAATTTTCTGTTCTGCCTGCTGACATTCTGGGGCAGGTGTATGAAAAATTTCTGGGCAAAGTCATCCGCCTGACTGCCGGGCATCAGGCAAAAATTGAGGAAAAACCCGAAGTCCGGAAAGCCGGGGGCGTATATTATACGCCGACATACATTGTGGATTACATTGTCACAAACGCAGTGGGGAAACTTCTTGAGGGAAGAAAGCCGGGCAGTGTGAAAAATGTGAAAATCCTTGATCCTGCCTGCGGTTCCGGCTCTTTTCTGATTGGTGCATACCAGTTTCTGCTGGACTGGCATTTGGAACACTGTCTAAAGGACAATCCAGAAAAAAAAGCCAAAGGCAGAAAACCGGTTCTGTATCAGACGGACAAAGGCCAGTGGCGTCTGACTGCAGAGGAGCGGAAACGGATTCTGCTCAGTCACATTTATGGCGTTGACATTGACTCGCAGGCTGTGGAGGTGACAAAACTTTCCCTGCTCCTGAAAGTGCTGGAGGGGGAAAATGAACAGAGCATTCAGATGTCCGTGTTTCAGGAGCGGGTGCTGCCGGATTTGTCCAACAATATCAAGTGCGGAAATTCCCTGATTGGGCCGGATTATTATGAAAATGTGCAGATGAATCTGAATGATGAAGATGAAATTTTAAGGGTGAATGTCTTTGACTGGAACTCAGAATTTGCTGAAATAATGGGTGATGGCGGGTTTGATGCCGTAATCGGGAATCCGCCGTATGGTTATATGATTCCGGACAACCAGCAGGAATATTTTCTGAAATGCTACCATTACCAGAATTATCAGAAAGATTATTACCTTCTGTTTCTGGAAAGATATGCTTATCTGTTGAAGGATAAAGGACTGCTTGGGGTTATTGTGTCAAACACCTGGCTGCAGTCACTTACCTTCAGACGTATCAGGGAGTACCTCACAAGAGATTACAGTTGGCTGAAGATTCTTCACCTCCCTGAGAAGGTTTTTGATGCTGTTGTTGATACACATGTTGTAATTTTCCAGAATACAAAGGACGAAAGGGAAAAAAATGAAATCGTGGATGTTGATGTCCGTAAAGGAGTTTCAATAATTCAAAGTCATACATTGTCATGGCAGAATATCCCCAAAAACGGAGATCCCATCAATATTGTTGCATCCGATGAAAAATTTCAGCTTTTTGAGAAAATTGCAACGCTGTCTGTTCCTCTGATGAAAATTTGCAATGTTTATAACGGGGTCAAACCTTTTGAAAAAGGAAAAGGCAAACCTCCCCAGACTGAAAAAACAATGAAGGAAAAACCCTATGTCCGGGAGGGAGATCAGCCGGATTCAGCATGGAAACCCTTGTTGCGGGGCAGTCTTATTCACCGTTATAAGATTCTGTGGGATCACAATTACTGGATTCTGTATGGTGAATGGCTGGCTGGCCCCCGTGATTCGGCAATATTTGAAGCTCCGGAAAAAATCATGGTAAGACAGACCGGGGATTCAATCATTGCCACAGTGGTTGAAAAAGGATTTGTGGGCAGAAACAATCTGCACATCATTTTGCCTGTCAAAAAAGATTTTCATCTTAACTGGCTCTTGGGAATAATGAATTCCCGGCTAACGGATTTTGTTTACAGTGTCATGAATCCGGAAAAAAAGGAAGCTCTGGCCGAAGTTAAGAAAAAACATATTGAACAGCTTCCTGTTCCTTCTGCCAGGTTTGACAATCCAAAAGACAAATCCCTCCATGACCAAATGGTATCTCTGGTGGATCAAATGCTCCGTCTGAACAGACAACTTTCTGAATCCAATCTGCCGCGGGAAAAAAACATCTTACATCGTCAGATTGAAGCGACAGACAGGCAGATTGATCAACTGGTGTACAAACTCTGTGATTTGACAGAAAAGGAAATCAAAATTGTGGAAGGGGAAAGGCAATGATTGATTTTTGCAGAATACAAGAAGGAAACGGAAAATATCTGCCGGAAACTCTCTGTAAAAAGGCTTGCTTTGCGATTAAGTTTTTTGTTTAGGGATTTTCCAATAAACAATCTGCCCCCTGTAGGGGCGACCGGCCGGTCGCCCCTACAGATTCCCCATAAAAACTGGGTATTTTATTTCTTGGGAGCTCCCCTTTAAAACACAGAGTTTCACAGAGGATATTATATATGACAGCAGGCGTAACGTCAGTTATATAAAACTCTGCGGTTAAGATTTTTTTAAAACCGCAGATTGACACCCCCTTTTCATAACAAACATAAAACAGAATGAAGAGATATGTTTACAGGAATCATAGAAGGATTGGGAACCATCCGGACTCTGCATGCTTCGGGACAGGGACAGAGGCTGGGCATTGAAGCTGATTTTGCGTTGGATGGTACAAAAATCGGAGACAGCATCGCGGTCAACGGAGCCTGTCTGACTGCGGTTTCTCTGGAGGGAAAACGCTTTTTTGTGGATGTTTCCCCGGAAACCGTGACGCACACTGCATTTGCCAAAGCAAAGATCGGGGATCGGGTCAATCTGGAGCGTGCTTTGCGTCTTTCAGACCGCATTGACGGACATCTGGTTTCCGGCCATATTGACGGCATGGGAACCCTGAAGGATCGAAAAATTCTGAGCAATGCCATCATTATCACCTTCAGCATTCCTGAAAATCTTGCACGGTACATGATTCACAAGGGATCGGTGGCAGTGGATGGAGTGAGTCTCACCATCAACCGCTGCGATGCAGGCAGTTTTGCTGTCAGTGTTATTCCGCATACGGCAAAACTCACAACCGTGGGATTCAAAAAACCGGGTGATACAGTGAATATTGAAACCGACATGATTGGGAAATATGTGGAAAAATTTGTCATTGCCGGAGGAAGGGGGAACGCTGATAAAGCAGGCGCACCTCTGGATATGGCTTTTCTGTCAAAAAACGGGTTTTTGTAAACAGATATGCCTGGTGCTTTGTCAACTTTGATTTTATGCGCTGAGATATGGACAACAACCTGATTTTTTGAAAAATCCGGTTGTTGCAACGCACAGATTCAAGGCTGACAGCGTATTGGTTTGTGATATGCTGAAATTCATCGCGGCCATGCACCAAGTAACCAACCGAAAGTTTTCAGGTATAAAAAAACCGGATTTTTCCATAAAAATCAAATTTTTATGAAATGTTTACACCCGAAAATTTATGGCGACTTACTTAACTGACAACGCTGAATCCAGCCGGTTTTTTTGAGGAATTCTTTGATGGAAAAAAGCAGAACAGGCTTTCAGCCTGTTTTACAGTATAAATACGCAACCAAAGATTTTCGGGCATTCAAAAAACTGCATTTTTCCCAAAAATCCGGTTTTTCTGAATACCCTGCACCTGAAAATTTATGCTGACATAGTTGTAAAAAGACTGGAAGCCTGTTCCGCTTTTTCCGATTCCAAAAAATTTTTCTTTATTCTGTGTTCAATATTTGCTATTGTTTATTATTTTTTCAGCAAGAGGAGATACACAAAGGACAATGTCACATCTTTCCATAGAAGAGGCCATAGAGGAAATCCGGGCCGGCCGCATGGTCATCCTTGTTGACGACGAAGATCGGGAAAATGAGGGGGATCTGACCATGGCAGCGGAAAAAGTAACCCCTGAAGCCATCAATTTCATGGCAAAATACGGCAGAGGGCTGATCTGTCTTTCCCTGACAGCGAAAAAATGCGATACCCTGGATCTGCCCCCCATGGTCAAAAAGAACACCTCCCCGTTTGAAACCGGATTCACAGTTTCCATTGAAGCCAAACGGGGTGTAACCACAGGAATTTCCGCGGCAGATCGGGCCACGACCATTCTCACAGCGGTGGCTGACAACTGCAGACCTTCGGATCTGGTTCGTCCGGGGCATGTTTTCCCCCTGCGTGCAAGGGACGGGGGCGTAATGGTGCGTGTGGGACAGACCGAAGGCTCGGTGGATCTGGCACGGCTGGCAGGTCTGAAACCGGCCGGTGTCATCTGTGAAATCATGGATGAGGACGGAACCATGGCCCGTATGCCTGCTTTGGAGAAATTCAGCGATCAGCACGGCATCGGCATCTGCACCATCGCGGATTTGGTGGAATACCGCATGAGAACAGAGTCTTTTGTTCACAGGGCAGCCCAGTCTGAAATTCCCACCCTCCACGGCGGAGATTTCAAAATGATCGCGTATGAAAACGAGGTGGACAGCCTGCTGCACATTGCCCTGGTCAAAGGGGAAATTGATCCGGAAAAACCCATACTCGTCCGCGTGCACTCCGAATGCATGACCGGTGATATTTTCGGTTCTCTGCGCTGTGACTGCGGGGATCAGCTCCACAAGGCCATGTCCATGATCAATGAGGAAGGAGTGGGCGTGGTTGTTTATCTGCGTCAGGAAGGCCGGGGCATTGGTCTGGTCAACAAACTCAAAGCCTATGAACTGCAGCAGAAAATGGGGCTGGATACGGTCGAAGCCAATAAGGAACTTGGTTTCAAGGCTGATTTGCGGGATTACGGTATCGGCGCGCAGATTCTCAGTGATCTGGGAATCAGAAAGATGCGTCTGCTGACCAACAACCCCAAAAAAATGGTGGGACTGCAGGGCTACGGTCTCAGTGTCATCGAGCAGGTTCCCATTGAAGTGCCGCCCAATGAATATGACCGTTGCTATCTGGAGTGCAAGAAACTGAAAATGGGGCATATGCTGAATCTGGATCTGTGTGAAACCCAATCAAATTCATAAGAGCAGATTCCGAAACCGGGAATCCCTCTGGAATTCATGGGAGCAGGTTTTCCGAACCTGTCCCTGCAAAGTTAAGTAACCGGAGAAAAAGAATGCCGAATTATATTGAAGGAAAACTGAATGCCGAGGGCAAAGTGTTTGCCCTGGTTGTCAGCCGTTTCAATGATTTCATCACAGACCGTCTGGTCGGAGGCGCGGTGGATGCCCTGATCCGCAGCGGTGCACGGGATGAGGATATTGATATTGTCAAGGTTCCGGGAGCATTTGAAATTCCGATGCTGGCAAAAAAAATGGCAGAGAAGAGAAAGTATCATGCCATTATCTGTCTGGGAGCTGTGATCCGGGGTTCCACACCGCATTTTGATTATGTCTGTGCGGAAGCCTCCAAAGGCATTGCAGCCGTGAGCATGGAAACCGGAGTTCCCGTCATTTTTGGAATTCTGACCACAGACACCATTGAACAGGCTGTTGAGCGGGCCGGAACCAAATCCGGCAACAAGGGATGGAGTGCTGCCATCAGCGCAATAGAAATGGCCAATCTGACAGAAACTGTCTGCGCGTGAATCAGACGCAGACATTGAGCATACAATGAAAAATCGCCGTAAAGCACGTGAAAGGGTACTGCAGGCTCTCTTTTATATGGATATCCGGCAGGATATGTCCCAGGAAGCAATTGATCTCTATTGCGGGTGTTTTCCGCCTTCGGAAAAGACAGAAGATTTTTTTCAGATGCTTGTCCAGGGAGTCATGCGGAACAGAGAGCAGACAGATGCGATCATCGCACGCTTTTCCGACAACTGGAAAATCAGCCGCATGTCCTGCGTGGATCGGAATATCATGCGCATAGCCGTATATGAAATGTTCTACTGCGTGGATATTCCCTTCAAGGTTTCCATCAATGAGGCCATTGACATTGGAAAAAAATACGGGACCGAAGAATCGGGCGCGTTTATCAACGGTATTCTGGACAGGATTCATATCGCACTGGAAAACAAAGAAATTTTTCCTGAAAATGAGTCTCTGAAGATTCTTCCGCAGAAATCACCCAGGGAAATCCCCCGGCCCGTGGCAGAGAATGAACCGGAGCCGGCTTCCTTTTCACGGGTCATGGGACATACCGGTGTTGTGAAACGGCGATCATCCGTATCTTTGCCCGTTTCAACCCCGCAGAAAAACACTTAAGGAGTGACACAAATGGAAATCAGAAAGGTGTATCTGAGTGAAGAGGAAATTCCCCGGCAATGGTATAATATTCTGGCCGATATCCGCATGAATCCCCCGCTGGGGCCGGACGGAAAACCGGTAAAACCCGAAGACCTGGCCCCGGTCTTTCCCATGAATCTCATTGAGCAGGAAGTCAGCAGTCAGCGCTGGATTGACATTCCCGAACCTGTGCTGGATGTGCTGAACCTTTGGAGGCCCTCTCCCCTGGTGCGTGCGCTGAATCTGGAAAAGGCTTTGGGAACACCGGCAAAGATTTATTACAAAAACGAAAGCCTCAGTCCTCCGGGCAGCCACAAACCCAACACTGCCGTGCCTCAGGCCTATTACAACAAAATCTTTGGCATTGAGCGGCTCACCACCGAAACCGGCGCCGGCCAGTGGGGCAGCGCGCTTTCCTTTGCCTGCGCGCAGTTCGGAATTGAGTGCAAGATATACATGGTGCGGGTCAGTTTTGATCAGAAACCGTACCGCAAGGCCATGATGGAGGTATGGGGCGGCAAATGCGTGGCCAGTCCCAGCATGGAAACCAAAGCCGGACGGGATGCGCTGGAAAAAGATCCCAACACACCGGGCAGTCTGGGCATTGCCATCAGCGAGGCCATTGAGGCCGCTGTAACCGATCCGTCCGGCAAAACCCGTTATTCCCTGGGAAGTGTTCTCAACCATGTGATGCTCCATCAGACCATCATCGGTCTGGAGGCCAGAAAGCAGTTTGAGAAAATCGGACAGTATCCGGATGTCATCATCGGATGCGCGGGAGGCGGAAGCAATTTCGCGGGGCTGGCCTTTCCCTTTGTTTTGGACAAGATGAATGGCAAAACCATTGACATTCTTCCGGTGGAACCTGCGGCCTGCCCCACCCTGACCCGTGCGCCCTTTGTGTATGATCACGGAGACACAGCCAGGTATACTCCGCTGCTGCCCATGCACAGCCTGGGACATGCCTTTGTGCCGCCGCCCCTTCATGCAGGCGGACTCCGCTATCACGGCATGGCTCCCACCGTAAGCCAACTGGTGACAGAGGGGCTGGCAACTCCCAAATCTGTAACCCAGTTGGAGGCTTATGAAGCCGGTCTGCTCGTAGCCCGGACAGAGGGCATCATTCCTGCCCCGGAAACCACCCATGCCCTGGCCGCTGTTGTGAACGAGGCCAGAAAGGCAAAGGAGGAGGGAAAAGAAAAGGTCATTGTGTTTTCCTGGAGCGGACACGGTCTGCTGGATCTGGGAGCCTATGAAAAATATCTTTCCGGTTCCCTGAAAAATTTTGTGCTCACAGATGAGGAAATCGCGAAGGCAGAGGAGATTTTTGCCAGTTATCCCAAACCCGAACTGCTGAAAAGCCGGTAATGCCTGTAAAACCTGATACCTATGACTGTATGGAACGCCGGTGCCCCCGTCTTGGGGGGCCGGTGACCTTCCACTATTGCAGAAACTGTCCGGACACGGGCGGTTTCTGCCCCAAAACAGCGGACTGCTGGTGGGAATACTTTGATATAGCGGCTTATATGAAGCAGTATCTTTCGGAAGATGAACTGAAAGCCCTTACTGAAAAAAAGTTCAAACCCAGAGTCACGAGTCTTCTGGAAATGATTCAGGAAGCCATAAAAAGCAGGTAGTGCATGACCACTCCGTTTTTTTCCAAAAGACCCCGATTTTGGCACTCCCGGAAAAATGTCGCATACCGGCATTGTCCGGCAGGAAAAAGCAGTCTATGCCGAAAATTCCGTTTTTTCCGATATCCTGTTTTTTTCTGTAATTTAATTGTTGGATAACATGATTATAATTTGGACAGATTACATTAAAGACAGAATAAAACTCAGGGAATACGAGTATCTTAACATTGAGGAAATAGTAAGATACTCGGACGAAAGATATTATGATGTCTCTACCGGCAGAATGGTCGTCATTGGAAGACATGATGACAGACTGGTGATAATTCCGTATGAAGAAGACAAAGATTCCGTCACGCCCGTTACTGTTCATGCCATAACAAGACAGCAGATTAAATACCGGATAAGAACAGGGAGATTTTCATATGAAAAAGCCTGAAATGAAGTATTACAGCAGCAGTGACATTGTTCATCTGATAATATCGGATGAAAGGGAATCAGACAGCGTAGAAATAAGTCCGAATATTACAGCCGAATTAAATGAAAAAGGTGAATTGATAGGCATAGAAATAATCGGTGCAAGTTCTTTCCTTCGGGACTCGATATTGGAAACAGTCCAGGCAAGGCTTCTGAATATTTATCATTCTCATAAATATGAAAACAGGGAGACCGCATAACCTGTCAATCAAGCGGACACAGCTGCCGCCGTGCCGCTTGTTTCCATGTTAAAACTCCAGTTAAAGCTGCTGTTAAAACTTCGGTTGAAAGTTTTGGGCATCAGAAAAACCGGAAGTTCCTGAAAGATTTATACAAAAAGATTTAGGGAAGATTACTTAACTGATAACTGTTCACTGACAACTGATAACTGTTCACTGAAAAAAAGGAGGCAGTTTTGATTATAGAAAGTCTGGAAGTCGGGCCGATAATGGCCAACTGTTTTATCCTCGGATGTGAAAAAACAAAAGAGGCGGCAGTAATTGATCCGGGCGGGGATCCAGACCAGATCCTCATGGAACTGGCCAGACTGGGGCTGCAGGTGAAATATCTCATCAATACACATGGACATTTCGATCATGTGGGGGCAAACAAAAGAATGAAGGCCGTCACCGGCGCGCCGATTCTGATCCATGCCGGTGATGCGCCCATGCTGATGCGTCTTTCCAAAGATGCACTCATGTTCGGTCTCACAGCAGAGAACTCTCCGGAACCGGATCAGAACATCAGTGAGGGAGACAAAATCCGTTTCGGGGAAATCACGCTGAAAGTGATTCATACACCGGGTCACAGTCCGGGCGGAGTTGCCCTGCTCACAGAAGGACATGTGTTTGTGGGAGATACCCTGTTTTCCGGCTCCATTGGCCGCACCGATCTGCCGGGCGGGGATTACAACACCCTGATTTCCAGTGTGCGGAACAAACTGTTTATCCTGGATGACAGCACCGTTGTCCACTGCGGTCACGGCCCGGACACCACCATTGGCAGGGAAAAGCAGTACAACCCTTTTTTCCGTTAAACTGCGGCCCGGTTACATCAGCATTCTCTTCCCCATCCCAAACCTGACCCGCGCAAAGGGGTGGAGGGAGGCGCAGCAGCGGGAACCCCTTGCGCGGATGTCCGGCAGGGGGATGCGTTTTACTTCAAATCCACTTTTTCCGTTTAAAACAGATGAGCATGACAAGGCCAATGGCCAGCATAATCCCCCAAATCATATAGTAGCCCAAAGACCATTTCAGTTCAGGCATATGCTCGAAATTCATTCCGTACACACCCACGATAAACGTCAGGGGAATGAAAATTGTGGCGATAATGGTGAGCACTTTCATAATTTCATTCATGCGGTTGCTCATGCTGGACAGCCAGGTGTCATGCATGCCTCCAAGGATGTCCCGAAAGGTCTCCACCATGTCAATGATTTGAATGGTGTGATCATACAAATCACGCCAGAAAACTTTGTTCTCCGGACATATCATCGCAAACTCCCTTTTTTCAATGGCCCCGATCTCTTCTCGAAGCGGCCATACTGCTTTGCGCAGACTCAGGATATCGCTTTTGAGCCGATGAATTTCCCTGATATCCTCTGCTTTCGGTTCGGCCAGAATCCGCTCGTCAATCTCCTCAATGCGATCGCCGATACGCTCGACAGCCAGGAAGTAATGGTCCACCACGGCATCCATGAGAGTGTAGATCAGATAGTCCGATTTCATTGAGCGAATGCGGCCCCTGGCGGATCGGATGCGATCCCGCACCCCGTCAAACACGTCTCCTTCGTCCTCCAGGAAAGAAATCACCCAATTTTTTCCCAGGATCAGACTGACATGTTCGATTTCGACTTTGTTATCCGGTTCGCTGAATGTTATCATTTTCAGAACGATGAATATATAGTTGGGGAATTCCTCGATCTTAAGCCGCTGTGAGGTGTTGACGATGTCTTCCAGGGTCAGGGGATGCAGATCAAAGCATTTTCCCAGCGATTCGATCAGCCCGGTATCATGGATGCCGCTGACGTTGACCCAGGTGACGCCAGGCGATTTGGCCAACCCCCTGCATTGATCCACGGGAACATCGCGCAGCTCCTTCAGCATGGTATCGCTGTAATCCATGACATCAATAACCACCCTGTCCTGTTTCCGTTCTCCGATGAAAACCATTGTGCCCGGGGCCATACCTGTCTTTATGTCAGATCCGCGGGGTTTTCTTTTCTTCTTTTTTGCCGCCTGTGACATTCCTGTCGCTCCATATGTTAAGCAGCCGTTCATAAGTTAACTTCTGAAACCCTAAGGTTTTTCAAAACCCTTAGGGTTTATAACAGTCGAAAATATATGAACGGTTACTTAACGTGCTGTCTGCAAATTGTGATATAAGGGATTTGAAAATTGCTGATATGCCGGTTTCGGGTTTCAGTGTTCATTCTCTGAAACCTGACACCTGAAACCCGCCCTCCGGTATTTTAAGAAGTTTATCTTTCCTAAACAGAATGTTATAAAAAAATATGATGATGGTCCCAAATTTGCTGCCTGATATTGTTGAATTTTTCATGCAGGGAACTGCTGAACAAACCTGTCAGCCGCTGACGGGAGCAAGTCCGCCGGATTTGGCTGATCAGCAATATGAACTGGTGGTGGGTCAAATCCGTTGATCTGAAATCCCCTCCCCCGGCGGGAGGGG
>CAZDIU010000112.1:0-14854 GCA_964505535.1 uncultured Desulfobacterales bacterium
GCCAGCGCTCTGCGCAGACGCATGGGGCCGTAATATCTGCCGTCATAGTTGGAGGGTGTCCAGAGTTTTCCGTCTCCGCCCGGATAGGAAACCGGACTGTCATTGACAATGCTCATGGGAGTGAATCCCCTGTCAATCGCGGCTGCGTAGATGATGGGTTTGAACGAGGAACCGGGCTGTCTTCTGGCCTGGACAGCCCGGTTGAACTGGCTCGCGTCAAAATCCCGGCCTCCGACCATAGCCCGGACATAGCCGGTTCCCAGTTCCACGCAGAGCATGGCCCCCTGCAGGGCTGCATCCTCCGGATATCTGTGCCGTTTTTCCAGAGCCATCAGCCCCTTTTCCATCTCTTCCCGTGCCATCTCCTGCACAGTAATGTCAACGGTGGTGTAAATTTTCATACCCCCGCTGTAAAGCTGTTCAGTTCCATAACGGTTTTCAACATACTGACGCACATATTCCGTAAAATACGGCACACCGTCCGCAAACCAGTTCTGCCGGGGGCGAATGCGCAGCGGAAATTCTGCCGCTTCCCCGGCCTGGGCCTGCGTGATATAGCCTTCCTGCACCATGCGCCGAAGCACATATTTCTGCCGGATTTTTGCCCGTTCCGGATAGCCGGCCGGTGTATCCTTTCCCGGGGCCTTGGCCAGCCCTGCAAGCATGGCGCATTCAGCCAGGTTCAGATCTTTGGCACTTTTGCCAAAGTAGTTTTCTGCGGCAGCCTCCACACCGTAGGCTCCGTATCCCAGATAAATCTGGTTGAGATAAAGAAAAAGAATTTCCTCCTTGGTGAAAGATTTGTTGATGCGGTAAGCCAGAACGGCCTCCCTGAATTTGCGCTCATAACTCCGCTCCGAACCCAGCAGAAAGGATTTGATCACCTGCTGGGTGATGGTGCTTCCGCCCTGCACCACAGCCCCGGCTTCAATATTTTTGAAAAAGGCACGGGCAATGCCGATGAAATCCAGCCCCGGATGGGAAAAAAAACGGGAATCCTCTGCTGAGACAAAAGCCTGAATCAGGATTTCGGGCATACGGGAAAGGGGGATGACCATGCGGCGTTCCCTGTAAAATTCACCGATTTTCCGCAGATTGTTCGCATACACGGATGTCACTTCCGGAGGCCGGTAATCCGCGAGGGTGCTGATCCGGGGAAGGTCATGGGTGATATGCCGGTATCCGGCATACAGGGCAAAGGCAATGACGGAAAGGAAGCACATGGGCAGAATCCCCCATACCAGCAGGCGTTTCCGGAGTTTTTCTCTCCGCTTCCGGCGGGAAATGAGAGCGGCCATCCGGATCTGGGTAATGGATTCCTCCACATTCCGGGCCTTGATTTCAGCACCGGCCAACTGATAAAAAGAAAGAGCCTCGGACAGGGAATTGGTTTCCAAAAGTCTGTCGCCTTCGGCCTCTGCGGTTTTCCGCACACGGGACCGGGCCTGGGGATTGCCCGGATCCATTTCCAGCACTTTTGTGTACAGGGCCATCTGTGCTTCGTTTTCCTGTGTTTTTTCCGCATGAAGCAGCAGGGCCTGCACATGGAGCGGACGCAGCCGGCCGGACAGGGATTCGGGAACAGATTCGGCAAGGGCAATGGCTTCGCGGGTTTTTCCCTGCCGGATGAGGACTTTGAGCAGAAGGGACGCTGTTTTCAGACTTTCAGGCCGGATTTCAGCAGCAGCACGCAGATTCCGCAAAGCCCCTTCTGCTTCTCCAGCCCGGCACTGTGCATATGCCAGTTCATACAGTTCCTCTGCCCTGCGGTTGAGTTCCTCCTGTATCCGATCAAAGGGTTTGCGGGCTGTCACCCACCGGGACACCATATTGATTCGGATGCGGCAGGCGCTGTTTTCCGATTCCAGCAGCCCCCACATGCAGAGTCTTTCGGCTGTTTCCCCCAGATTTTCGCCGTGGCTGAAATATGGGAATCCCTGCAAACGTTTTTTCAGGCTTTCCGCATCCATAAAGCGCGTTCCGGCTTCGGCCAGGGCAGACACAAGTACCCGTTCCCATATTTCCAGGGAGTCCCATATCTCTGTGAACAGATCCGCTGCCTCTCCCAGGGCACGGGTGAATCCCCGTCCCATATCCCGGAAACTGACACATGGTGTTCCATTAAGCCGGTTTTTGCACAGTTCCTTCCAGATGACATCACACAGACACCGGATCAGACAGGGATGTCCGGCTGTGAAATTCCGTACAGCAGCCACCTGTGTGTCCGGCCATTTCAGGGAGTCATTTTTTTCCGAAAGCCGCACCAGTTCAGCAGTTTCCTCCCGTGAAAACAGGGGAATCCCTGTCAGTTTCGCATCACTGAAAAGATCGGTCATGCGCCGGTCATCCGTGCGTCTGCCAAGGGCCGGGATAAGCCGGATTCTTCCGGAAGCCTGGAGGGGGATTTCCCGGAGACAGGCATAAAAGGATTCTTCGGTCTGGCGGGAACCCGGTCTTTGGAACTCATCAATCAGGAGCAGCAGCACCGCCTGTTCCGGCAAATGGGAAAGGAGTCTGGGCATGAAACGCGTCAGAAAGAGCTGGGGCGAGAGGGAATCTCCGATATGGACACGGGAAATGTGCAGGAATTCGGTGATGTTTTTTGCCAGATCAGCCAATACCCTTCCCGCGTTTGTCTTTCCCCTGCCTTCCGGGGCAAAATATACGGGAAGGAAAGGCCCTTTTCCGCTTTCTGCGGCAATGCGTTTGAGCAGAGAGGTTTTTCCTATCCGCGGCATGCCATAGAGGAACAGGGTATGTGCGGATGGATCATTGAGAAAACCTGAAACATTATGCAGGATTTCGGATCTGCCGATGAAAACCGGACTGGGGCCTGCCGGGTTTTCAGGAGCATATGGATTGGAAAGGGAGGTCATGGGATGCACAAATCCTTGGGACTTATTCTGCTTTTGCCCTGTTTCTGTCTTTTTTCAGTTCTGAAAAAATCCGGAGCCGTCCTTCGTATACCTCGCTGAGCAGTTCTTCCTGCAGGACAGCCCACGGCGGCCCGAACGCGTAAAGACGCTGCTTGATCAGGATCAGGCGGTCAAAATATTCCGCGGCCGTTGCCAGATCATGGTGCACCACCACCAGGGTGCGGCCCGTGTTTTTTGCTCTTCCCAGCACATCCAGTATTGCCCGCTCCGTTGCAGCATCCACACCCGCGAAAGGTTCATCCAGCAGCAGAATTTCCGATCCCTGGGCCAGGGCGCGCGCCATGAACACCCGCTGCTGCTGACCGCCGGAAAGCTGCCCGATCTGGCGATCCCGAAATTCGGCCATGCGCACCATTTCCAGAGCCTGATCCACCATCTCCCTGTCCTTTTTTCCCGGATTCCGGTACCAGGGAACAGATCCGTAACGGCCCATCATGGCAACCTCTTTGACCTGAATGGGAAAATCCCAGTCCACCGCGCCGCGCTGGGGCACATAGGCCACCATTCCCCTTGCTTTTTCAGCCGGAATCCCCAGAATCCGGACCTGCCCCACATCCCGTTTGACAAATCCCAGAACAGCCTTGATAAAGGTGGATTTCCCCGCTCCGTTGGGACCGATGACACCGACCAGAGAACCTTTTTCTATGCAAAGGGAGATATCCAGCAGGGCTGGCCTGGGGCCGTAACTCACGGTCAGGTTTTCCACCGCGATGGCAGGAATGTTTTTTTTTTCAGAATCAGGAAGGATCATAAGACTCCTTTTGCAAATCCGGTGCAATCTCAAACGGCAGAACCCCGCTTATGTTGCCGCCCGGTTCTGACCAGAAGGTCTGATCTGCGGTCACCTGATCCTTTTCCAGTATCCGGATCCGCAGGGCATGGGATCTGCTGTATGCTTCCAAACGCGGACCGGCTTCAAACCATATTTCATTTTCTCCCGGTGAAAGACCCGCGGGGAGATCGGTTTTCAGGGAAATTCCGGCCTGCATTCGCGCTGTCACACGCAGAATTTCACGATTTGCCATGCGCACGAGCAGAGCCGGGGGCGGCAGTGCAGGATCAGGCTGAAGGGCAAAGGGATCAGGTTCTGCGTCAAAGGCAGGGGTTATTTCCAAAATATAATGCCTCTGGTTCGCAGAGGCAAAACCCGGTTTGGAATCTGTTCCTGTCTTTTCCGCGGGAGAGGGAGCGGGAGTTCTGCCATCCATGTAAAGGGCCAGTCCGCCCGCGAACAGGATCCATATCATAATTGCCAGAACGATACGCATCAGAATCCTCCGACTGCGGATTTCATCTGGTTCCGATCCATGCAGCGCCGTAAACACCTGCTGAATCTCCCAGTTCATTCCGAAGAATGGGGGTGCGGAGATTTGGATGAAATGCATAACGTTTCACCCGTTCCATGCCCAGAGTATACAGTTCTTCAATGTTGGACAGTCCTCCGCCCAGGACCACGGCATCCGGATCCAGAACGGAAATGAGGCCGCCCAGGCAGCGGCCAAAATCATCCAGAAACTGGCGGAAGATTTCCATGCACCGATGCTCGCCCTTCCGAAATCCCTGCACAATATCGTTCATGTGCACGCGATCTCCGAATTTTTCCCAAAAGGCATGTTCCACACCGGTTCCGCTGATCTTTGTCTCCACGCATCCCCGGTTTCCGCAGTAGCATCTGTTTCCGCGCGGATCCACGGAAAAATGCCCCCATTCCCCGGCAATCCCGTGTCTGCCTTCGTGAATCTGCCCGTCAATGCACAGGCCGCCTCCGCATCCTGTTCCCATGATAATGCCAAAAACAGTTCTGTGGTTTCTTCCCGCGCCCATGCGGCTTTCGGCCAGGGTAAAGCAGTTCGCGTCATTTTCCATTTCCACCTTTCGGCCCAGCAGTTTTTCCATGTCCGCGCGGAAGGGTTTTCCAATCAGAGAGGTGGTATTCGCGTTCGTCACCAGTCCTGTGTCATGCTGCAGAGCGCCCGGTATGCCGATTCCCACTGTATACGTGCCGGATTCCGGTATCATGTCCGCTGCATCCCGGATCAGATGATACACGGCATGACGGATGGTTTCGTATTCTCTGTCCGTACCTCTGGGCGTGCCAAACCGTTTCCGGTACAGTTCCCTGTTCTCCGGATTCAGAAGAATGACCTCGGTTTTGGTTCCGCCCAGATCAACGCCGATCTGATAACTGTTCATGAAATTCCTTTTCTGAAAAGGGGCCGGGGTTTCAGCACCAAGGGCCGGTTTCTGTCCGGACTGTTTTCCAGCCTGCGAAGGAAGGATTACAGACCGCCCCCTGTCAAAAATTTCTCAATTCCCCTGAGCAGGATGTTGCTCAGGGTGGTTTCAAACCGGATATGGGTGGAATAATCGTTTTCATAATGGTAGGAGATTCCAATCACGGTTCCGGTCACAGATACACGGAGAACGGATTCATTCCCGGGAAATTTGATCCCCATATCCAGTTCCTGCACCAAAGACAGGGGAAAAAGAAAAGACATTTCGAGCTGTCTGCCCAGAAGCGGGCTGATCTTTTTCCGGCTTGATGTGCGGATGAAAAAACATATGCCTCCTTCGGAGATGTCCGAAAGACTGCCCTTGAACACTTTGCCTGTGGGCGTGCCGGATGAACTGATGATGTGGGCTGATACGGTTCCCTGCAGACTGAATCTTTTGCGGGTTCTGCGTTCAAGTCCCCTGCCCAGGAGAATGTCATGGATCCGTTCCATGCGGAGACAGTAGTCATGCAGTTTTGACTCCAGGGCAGGAAAATCTTTTTCCCATTTCTCCAGCACACTGCTGTCCAGAAAATTCAGTTTCACCCGTGAAAGACTCACCAGGGAGGTGGTGCAGAGGGAGATCGTGAAAAAGGTGTCTTCCCCCACAATGCCCCCGCTTTCCAGAATTTTCAGCAGGCTTTCCCTGTCAGCCTGTTTAAAAATCAGTTTCAGTTCGCCTTCCCGGATAAACCAGAGCCGGTGGTTGCGCTCCCCCTGCCGGAATATCACCTCATCTGCTTCATAGACCGCCTCTTCCATGGCATAATACAAAGCATTGGCTTCCTCCGGCGTCAGGCTGTCATAGAGTTCCGGCCAGATTTGCAGGTGATCCTGCTCAATTTCCGTGCCTTCCTTCTTTTCCTGTTCAATGATTTCCCGCGCCCGGATGATTTCCGCAATGGCCATGGGGTCTGTGTCAACCAGTTGTTTGTGCATGACCTCAGCTTTTTCAAAATTCTTTTCTTTTGCATATTTGACGATGGAATCAAAGAGCATGGTGACAACAGTTGCTTCAAGGGTTTCATCATTGCGTCCTGCAAATCCGGACGCATCCTTTGCTGCGGGAGGAGATTCCGGTGCTTGGGAAAATTCTTCCATTGCGCTGATATCCTCGGGTTCGGGAGCTTCGTTTTCCGTGTCTGTTTTCACTTCGGATTCGGAAGACTGTATGCGCATCAGTGCTTCGGCAGCCGCTTTTTTCACATTTTCCGGATAGGCTTTTTTCAGAATTCCCCTGCGTTCCACAATTTCCTGCAAAATGGGAATCACATCCTGCGAACCGATCCGGCCAAGTGCCGTGCAGACCTTTTCTTTAAGTTTGTCACTGATTTTTGAGGAAAAAAAGGATTTCGTTTCCAGCATGTTCAGCAGAAAGGGAACAGCTTTTTCATATTTCAGCGCGCCCAGCATGTCCACTGTCACTGTTTTGAGACGTTCTTCCGCGGAATCAAGGGTGGACAGCAGGAGTTCCCCTCTGTATTTGCCGCCGATATTGAAGACCGTGTTAAGGGTTTCCCGCTGCACACGGAAATCCTCATGCTGCAGAAGAGGAATAAGTACGGGCAGATGATCCTCCTTTCCCACCTTTCCCATCATCAGGATCAGGTTTCGCAGATAGTACCAGGGGCCGCCCTTTGCGATTTTTTCACTCAGAATCCTCGGGGCCTGTTCAATCCCGGCCACAACCTGCAGAATTCTGACCCGTTCTGTCATATCCCGGCTGTCCTGCAGAATGTCCAGCAGGCGTTCCATGGCTGCCTCTCCTATCAGGGTCAGACACCGGGTTGCGGATTCCCTTTTGTTTTTTTCATTGATTTTGATTTGATTCAGCAGCAGATCCGTAATCCGATCCCTGGCAACATCTTTGAGCATATCGCGTGCCAGTTCCTGAATCTCACGGACTTTTGGGATGTTCCCGTAAAGAATGCTGTTGAAGGTTTCGAGTATGGGAACACATTCTTCAAACCAGTTTCCCTCAATCAGACTCAGGGCCAGTTCGTGCAGTTGTATGCTCATCCGCTCATAGGCAGGGCTGAAGGTCTCCTCTGTTCTGATCCAGTTGAGGCAGTGATCCAGCATCCGGATCATGATTTCCGTATGATTCTGGCGGATCAGTATCCGGGTGATATGGGAAAGCGCTTCAGAGACATTGTCACGGATTTCTTTGTCGCCACTGAGCAGACCGTCGGCCAGCCGCATGATGATGGCCTCGGCAGTCTGGGGCTTGCCCGCGAGAAACAGCTGTTCGGTATAATCCGGCAGCGGGGTCATCACAGTTTCATCCAGAAAAGGGGTTTCATCCCCTTTCAGGATACTGTTCAGGCCGATTTTCAGCACCTGCATCTGCTGTTCCTTGCGCTCCTTTTCCAGGGCAATGCGCCTGCCGATATGCTCCTGCAGACGTTTTCCCTTTACCGAATTCATCATGAAATTATGGGCAAGATGGATGCTGTCCGGCTGTGCGGAAACTGCTTCAGCGGTTTCCCCTCTCTGTTTCTCAGCCAGACGTTTGAAGGTGAAGGCCAGTTTTTCAAACTTCCTGTCATCCAGCAGATCAATGACCTGGTTGAACAGTTTCTCATCCACCGCATCTGTGTCCTGGGTCAGGATCATGGCCAGCATTTCCTCATCCATATCCGCAATGGATCGGGACAGCTTTTTGGAAATCATCTCTTTATGCTCATTGTCCGAGATTTCATCCAGCGTGCGGATCATATGAAAGATGACCTCAGACAGTTTTTCATAGGGCCTGGAGCGTTTCTGCTTCATGATATAGGCCATGCCGGCATGAAAAACCTGATGAATCCAGTCCGGGTCCTGGGCCATTTCCCGTATCTTCTGGATTGCCTCTTCGGAAAAGGCCTTTTCTCCGGAAACATATTTGATAATATCCTGATCCCGGATTTCAATATTGGCAATGATCTTCTGTTCTTTGTCCACAACAATGTAAACCCGGTGATCCATGACGATGTGGGACATGCCCGCGTTTTCCGCAATCATCTCAAGACCGCCCTCTTTTTCAATATCCTCCGGGCTTTTGCTGACAATCTCCAGAAAGGTTTTGACTTCCTCACGGGTCAGGTTCTGCTCAAAAGCAACATTTTTCACATTCATCTTCAGCAGCATCTGAAGAAAGGAAGCCACAGGCGGATACTTTTTCTGATCACTTTCGCTGAAAATCTGGCCGCAGATGATATAGTTGTTTTCTGATTCTGAAACAGCAATTACCACAGATTCCTCATGGGCAAGAATCTCTTTCAGGATATGGTGAACCCTGTCAATGCTGTTGCGGATGATGGCACTGGTGGGGGGGTAGAGCCGGATGTTGGTCACCGCCACATTCATTACGATAATTGCATCAATTGCCTTTTTCTGTATGCTGAAACCTGCCATGTGTCACCTGTACATCGCCAGTAATGTGAATGTTTGAAAAAAGACTGAACCGAAAGGACTCAGTGATACAGGGTCAGGACTGAGTGCCGGGGATTCGCTGCTCAGTTCTGACCGCACAGTCCCTGTTTTTTTGGTTATATACACTGCCGAAAAAATGTTCAAAGAAAAAATGAATCTTTTGGCCTTGCAAAGCAAAAAAATGAAAAAATATTTTATTCTGTCCGGAATGGTGGTATACTTTTTTAATAAGTGTTCCGGAATCCTGTCCCGCGCGGTGGCCGGGACAGGAAAACACGGCTTCTGACTCTTTACCTGTTTGGAACGCATCATGACAAGAAAAAAAAAATTTTTTATTGGCATCGGGATCGGTTTTGCATTTCTTTGTCTGGCAATCGGCGCGATCCGGCTTTGGCTGGGGACGCAAAACGCGCAGCAGATGATTCTGGCAAAGGTGAACCATGCCATTCCCGGTCATATATCCTGGGAAGACCTTGATCTCTCTCTGCTGGCCGGACGCATTGATCTCCGGAATGCTTTGGTCAGGGGACTGTCGGATGAAAAAATTATCGAAGCCGGGCAGATAAATCTGGATCTTTCTCTGCCTTCCCTGATGGCAGGAAATCTCCGGGTGGAACGTCTGGTTCTGGAAAATCCGCAGGTGCGCATGAAAACCGATGCCCAGGGCCATCTCAATATTGTCACCGCGTTTTCCGATCCCCAAAAACCCAAAGCGGAATCTTCCTCAGGCGGGGGAATGCCTTTCAACATTCTGGCAGATGAAATCCGGATTGCAGACGGATTTTTTTCCTATGAAAAGGCCGGTAAAGACCCTGGAAGCCCGGCAGAGCATGTGACGGTGCGCAATATTGATCTGAAACTGGGGGAAGGGGATTTTGCAGACCGGACAGGCAAAGCGGAACTGAGCATCGGCAGCGGAGATACGGACATCGCAGGACTGAAAGCTGTTTTCCGTGAACTGCGGCTGACGGCTGACATGGAAAAGGGAAATTTCAGAGACCTGAACCTGAATCTGGATTCGGATTTGGCAAAAATCAGTCTGTCCGGCAGTGTGTCTGACACCTTTTCCCATCCGCTGCCGGATATGGATCTGCATCTGGAAACAAATCTTGAAAACATCCGGCAGGGTCTGGCACTGGGTGCGGATCTGAGCGGGCCTGTCCAACTGCGCTTTAAGGCACACGGCAATCCCAGTGATCCGGAGGCTGAGCTTGATCTGAATTACGGGGGAGGGAATCTTGCCGGAATTCAGGTTGAAAATCTTGCCGGAACCTGCAGACTGAAAAACAGGACTCTGCACATCAGCAGACTGGATATCCGCTCTGCCGCGGGAAACATTCAGGCCCAAGGCAGTGCCGATTTTGCCAAAGCCTTTCCCAATGGATTTTTTTCTGCGCAGCGGGATATGAATGCCCTGTCTTATTCCTTTTCCGTAAAACCGGCCGGAATCGCGCTGGATCAGCTTCCCATGCAGAAAACAGGACTTGGCGGAACTCTTGACGGCCTCATCCGTGTGCAGGGTGGCGGCATTTCACCGGACCATCTTCAAATCAGTGCAGACACAGTCCTCACAGCCGGAAAACTGTCTGTGGAAAAGGTGCTGAATCCCACAGATGTTCACCTCAACGCCCACGCGGTTATGGAAAAGGGAAAAATTGCATTTCAGTCTCTTGATTTGAACGCTGATTCCCTTCGTCTCACCGGAAGCGGGGATTATACGCCGACCTCACAGGAATTTCACGCGAAACTGAACCTGGACGCGGCTGATCTGAAAACAGTTCTTGCCTCTCTGAACATAAAGGATGTGATTGGCAAACTGGGGCTGAGAGCGGATATTTCCGGAACCCCGGCCCGGCCTTTGGCACAGGTGGAACTCAAAGGGGAAGGACTTGGATTTGGGGATATTGCCATTGGAAACCTGCAAACCAAAGCCGAACTGGGTCCGGACGGAACTGTGCATATTCCGGAACTTGCGCTGAACAACCGGGATTCGGGACTGTCCGCAAACGGAAAAATCCGGGTGTTTGAAAAAGGGCTGCGTCTGCATCCGGATTTGCCTGCGGATATTCTGCTGACACTGAAGAATGTCAAACCCGGGAATTTTATCGCGCAGGACAGTGTCAAAGGCAGCATGGATGGAACTGTCCGCGTTCAGGGACCGCTGATGAAACCCGCGGCTGATCTGGAACTCACGGGAAAATCCCTTGCATTCGGCATGAATCAAATCGGTGACGTTGAGACTCAGATTCATTTTGCCAAAGGAAAGGCCAAAGTGGATCATCTGCGGGTGAAAAACCGGAGATCTGATCTGAACCTGTCCGGCGAGATTCAGATTCTCGACGATCACATGAAACCCCTTTCGGATCCGGGTTTTGATCTGCATCTGACATCATCCGCGTTTTTTCCGGAGGATTTCACGGATCAGCTTAAAGGCAGACTGAATTTCACAGCCAGAGGCAAAGGCACCCTGAATGCACCTGATGTTCTGCTGAATCTTGAAGGCAAAGAACTGGCAGCCGGAAAAAACCGGATTGGCAGTCTGAACACGGAACTTGCCTTTGCCCAGGGGCTTGTGACCGTAAAGCATCTGAATCTGGAAAACCGGAAATCCGGACTCCGGCTTTCCGGCACGGCCCGCGTAACTCCCCCCCAGTCTCTGAACCCATTGGATGATCCGGAGTTTGATCTGAACATCAGCAAAGCCACTCTGTTTCCCGAAGATTTCACGGACGGTCTGAAGGGAAAACTGCAAATTTCCGGTCATGCAAAAGGGAAAAAGAGTGATCCCCGTGCCGAACTTTCAGTTGACGGAGAAAATCTGTCCGCACCCTCAGCCCGGATCGGAAATCTGCGGGCAGTGCTCCGCCTGGCAGAGGGAAAACTGCTTATTGACAAAATGCAGGTGCGCAGCGGCAAATCTGCGCTGGATCTGTCCGGAAGCGCGGCTGTCCTGAACCCGAAAACCGGCAAACCCCTTTCTGATCCGGAACTTGACATTAAAATGGCCGGAGATACCCTGTTTCTGGAGGATTTCATAAAGGGAATGAAAGGGAAACTGGCCGTGTCCGGCCATGTTTCCGGCACAAAAAACAGGCCCATCGGCAATGTCACGGCAGAAGGGAAAAAGATTGATCTGGGAATGCAGCGGATTGAAGGATTGCAACTGAACTCCCGGCTGGATGGGGAACGGGTGAACATTGAGTCTTTTCTGGTGGCTGTGGCTCCGGGCGAAAACATTGTCACAGACGGATGGGTTTCCCCTTTGGGCCGCAATTACGATCTCCGCATGAAATCAGACGGCATTTCCCTGAAACATATTGATGCCCTGCGTAATCAGGATTTCGGAAAGGGAAAAATCTCTTTCCGTCTGGCAGGCAAAGGAAGTTTTGACAACCCCGATGCAGAGGGCGATATAAGGATTGACGGTCTGACCCTGAAAAAGAACGTGCTGGATGATCTGAAAATCCGGGTGGACATTCAGGATCAGACAGCCCGAATCAGCGGAAATATGTTTTTTGATCTCAATGCCCTGTATCATCTGAAATCAAAGGATTTCACAGCAAAACTGATCTTTGACCGCACAGATCTGGCTCCTTTTTTCAGGCTGGCCGGAAGGGAGGATCTGAAAGGTTCCCTGACAGGCATCATCGAAGCTGCCGGAAACGGGGAGAAACCCGAAGCTGTGCGGGCTGTGGCAGACATTGGGGCTTTGGAAATTTTTCTCAGGGATGCAGAACTGATCCGAACCGCAAATGCAAAACTGAGGCTTGAAAACGGGGAAATATCCGCTCCCGGCATCCGGCTTGCTCTTCTGCAAGAAGGCAGTCTGAATATTGAAGGAAAAGGAAACATCAAAGGCCTGCTGGACTTTCGGGCGGATGGGGAGATTCCTCTGCAGGTTCTTGCCCTGTTCAATGAGGATTTGGAGGATCTCACCGGCAGTTTCCGTGTGAACGCGGATATAAAGGGAAGTGCGCAAAAACCGGATGTGCAGGCAACTGTTGCGCTCAGCAGTCTGGGCATGACGGTTCCGGGACTGATGCAGAAACTTCATGATCTGAACGGGCATATTGACTTGTCTTCAAAAGCCGTTGTTCTGAAAAACATTGCCGGAAAACTGGATGAGGGCAGTTTTGAGCTCACAGGAAACATTGCTTTGGACAAATTCCGTCCGGGCCGGGTGCAACTGGAATTCAGGGGCACCAGACTTCCTGTCAGTGTTGAGGATACGGCAGATATTCTTTTCAACACGCATCTGACCCTGAAAGGAACACAGGAAAAATCCCTGCTGGAGGGAGAGGCGGTTCTTCTGGAAGGTGAGTATTATAAGGATGTGAAACTGGGACTGCTGGAAAATCTGGAAAAAATCGGGCAGAAGAAACGCACGGAATCTGCGTCCCATTCCGGGGCTGTTCACCCTTTTCTGAAAAATATGCGGATGAATGTCACGATCAAATCGCGCAATCCCTTTGTGGTGGACAACAATATGGCCCTGCTTACCCTCAAACCGGATCTGAAAGTTTACGGAACCCCGGTTCAGCCCCTGATCAGCGGACGGGCTCAGGTGGAATCCGGAACCATTATCTATCAGACCCGTGAGTTTGAGATTGAGAAAGGGATAATTGATTTTCTCAATCCCTATAAAATTGAACCCACCGTGGATGTGAAGGGAGAGTCGCAAATTCGCGACTGGACAGTGTATCTCGCGGTTTCCGGCACGCCCGACAATCTGAAATTTGAACTCAGATCAGATCCTCAGGAAGAGCACGGGGATATCCTTTCCCTTCTGGTCTTTGGCAAGACAACCAAAGAACTGGTCAACGGAGACGGCAGTTCCACCTCAGCCACACCGGTAATCGCGGATATGCTGGCAGAAAAAATGGGGGAAAAACTCAAAGACGCGACTGCCCTTGATACCCTGGAACTGGGATATACCGAAGGGGATACGGCAGAGGACAGTCAGATACGGGTGACAGTGGGCAAAGAGCTTTCCCGGCGCATGAGTGTGAAATACGGAGTGGAAACCCGATCCGGTGAAACAGTGCAGACAGTGGGCACGGAATACAAATTTCTGGAAAACCTGCTGGTGAACGCTTTTCAGAATACCAGCGGCGTTTTTGGCGGGGAAATCATCTTCCGGCTGGAGTTCCGGTAAATTCCCGCGGATGGCGCTGCACCTCTGTGATTTTCTCTTTTAAAAACTGATGTTGTGCCATCGGCATGGAATCCCCCCTTTTGCAAAGGGGGGCAGGGGGGATTTGTCGGCAGTCCGTGAAAAATCCCCCTTGATCCCCCTTTAAAAAAGGGGGAAAACGGTCTGCGGCGTAACATCAGTTAAAAAAAGTCTCAAATCGTGTCTGAATCTCTGATGGATTCTGAACCATCTTTTTTTTGTTGACTTTCAGAATAAAAATTTATATAAAATATACAGTTTAATTTCAGAATTATCTGAAACCTGTCCTCCTCCTGTCACGCTGTCTTTCAGAGTCCCGGATTGCAAGTCAAAAAATCTGAAAGGCAGGAATTGTTGACTGACCATAAATTGCCCGCACCCCATGAAAACACGCCTGACACTCAGACCGGGGCAGAAAGGAACCGGAAAACCTGCACAGCTTTACGGTGACCGACTGTACCGTGTGCGGTACCGTTACGATGAAAAAACAGGGAAGCGGTTCAAAACCGTGGAACTGATTGTTGAGGAAACCGAATGGGAACCTCCGGAAAACGGCATTTCGGGTGACAGGATTGTGGGAATACGGGTTGATTATGGCGAAAAGGATCTGCAGAGCAGGGTGAGAAAAGCAGACGGAGTGTGGGACAGGGAGCAGAAGCTCTGGCATCTGCGGTATGACAGGGTAGTGGAACTTGGACTCACAGATCGGATCATGCAGACAGACATTCCGGAAAGATCGTGAAACCGGAACTGTTCCTGACAGTTCGGAGACAGGCAGCAAAAGCATATAATACTGTATGCCAGACAGGTTTGCCGGAAAGCATATAATACTGTATGCTTTCCGGATTTGCATATAGTATTATATGCCTGACGGATTTTCAGAAAGCATATACTAATATATGCTTTGAGAGTATATATATCTATATGCCTGGTATGTAGTATTATATGCAAGCATATAGTACTATATGCTTTAAATGCGGACATGGTGTCCGCATAATCACTGGTTGGATCGGACAGTCATTCCGGGGGGTTGCAAAAAAGCATAAAATATGCTATCG
>CAZDIU010000113.1:0-14724 GCA_964505535.1 uncultured Desulfobacterales bacterium
TGGTGATGTCGCTCATGACCACCGGAGAGACACCGGTGATGAAAATCCGGTCAAACACCGAATCTTTGGTGGAGGATTTCACGGCCTTGAACAGGGTTTTCAGAGGGCCCTCCTCATAAACCAGCGCCTCGTAAATCCCCTTTTCCCTGCGGATTCCCATCATGACCTCGTTGGCAAAATTGTCGTATTCGTCAATGAGAAGATACAGGGGATGCGGGGTCATGCGCACGGATGTTATGAGAGAACGAATGGAATCCAGTGCATCATCCGGGTTGATCCGGATTTCCTCTTTCAGAAATTCTCTGTAATATGCTGCAAACGACCGGATGCAGCCGTTGATGTGGGTATGCAGTGCTTTTTTTATATCCTCCGCACTGCCGGAGGGGTCAACACAGGAAAAATCCCATTCCATGACAAAATAGGTGCTGTGCAGGGGGGTGGGGTTTTTCCCGATTTTCAGATGCCCGAAAACCTCCTGAAACGCCTCTTTGCGGGCAATGTCATAGTAATTGGTGAGCATGGAAAGCAGCAGGCTTTTGCCGAACCTCCGGGGACGGAGAAAAATCTGGTATGCGCCTTTTTCCAGCAGGGGAATGCGGTCTGTCCGGTCGCAGTAAAAATACCCGTCTTTTATGATTTTTCTGAAATCGCATATGCCGTAGGGGAATTTCATGATTGGCCTCCTGAATAACTGTCCGTGAACCGGAAAAAAGATTGCAGGAAAAGAGACAAATATCGCTTGTATCTTCCATAATCAAATGATAACATTTATTTATTGCTGTGCACAAGAAAAAGTTGTCCGAAGGAAAACAGCATACCCGAATTTTGCCGTATAAACAATGACTCTTACGGAGATCAGAATGCAGAAAGAGATTTCAGAAATTCCCTATGCCGGGACGTTGCACACTTCACCCGGCAATAACCGTGATGCCTGCGGGTATCAGGATTTTGTGCATCAGAATGAGGCGCACAGGGCTTTGACAGGCGCAATTCTGGATAAAAATGAGACAAATTTTTTCAGCAGTCTTCTGGTGATTCCCACCGGCGGCGGCAAAACTTTCACGGCGGTGGAATGGCTTCTGAAAAACTGGATCAGCAATGATAAAAAAGTGTTGTGGATTGCCCATCGCCATGAACTGCTGGATCAGGCTTTCGGAACATTCAAAAAGAACTGTTACGCAAACCTTCTGCCAGACAGGAAAAGCATCCGGTACCGTGTGATTTCCGGTCAGCATGACAAACCGGTTCATATTCAGCCGGAAGATGATGTATTGATTGTGAGCAAAGACAGCCTCAGTTACGGCATGAATTTTCTCATGGACAACTGGATTACCCCGAATTCCATGCAGGAACTCTTTTTTGTCATTGATGAGGCCCATCATGCCACTGCAAAAACCTACCGCAAGCTGATCAATGCCCTGAAAGAGAAAATCAGCAGTTTAAAAATATTGGGGCTGACGGCCACGCCTTTCAGAACCTCTGAAAAAGAGGAAGGACTGCTGAAAAGACTCTTTCCCAATGATATAATTCATAAAACAGATCTGCGAACCCTGATTTCCAGGGGGATTCTTGCCGAACCGGTTTTCAAAGAAGAAGCCACACAATGGAAAGCATCTGACATTATCAGCGATAAAGATTTTGAAAACATAAACAAATTTGATCTGCCTGAAAAAATCAAAGAACAGATTGCCGGTCAGAAAGAACGCAACAACCGGATTGTGGATCATTATTTTGAAAACAGGGACAAATACAGACAGTTGCTTGTATTTGCCTTAAATATTGATCATGCCATTACGCTCAACACCCTTTTCAATGAAAAAGGGAAAACCTGCGGCGTCAAATCCGAATTTGTTGTTTCCAATATTCAGGATGCTGTGCGGCGGATCAGTTTATCCAAAGAAAACACAGAAAAACTGGCAAAATTCCGCAAAGATGAACTCAATGTTCTGGTGAATGTCAATATCATCAGTGAAGGTACGGATCTGCCCAATGTCCAGACTGTTTTTCTCACACGGCCCACCATTTCCCGAATCCTGATGACCCAGATGATCGGCAGAGCCTTGCGGGGCAGAAAGGCAGGCGGAACCGATCGGGCATATATTGTCAGTTTTATTGATGAATGGCAGAATGACAAAATTGCATGGGTGAATCCGGAAAAACTCTATCTTTCCGATACGGATTTCAGTGATAAAACACCGGATGCCGAAAAACGGCTTATCCGGCTGATTTCCATTGAAAAAATAGAAGAATTTGCCCGTATCATGGACAATACCGTTGATACCAATTCTCTGGCAGCCCTGAACTTTCTGGATCGGATTCCTGTGAGTGTCTATGCGTTTTCTCTGCTGGAAAGTGTCAACGGACAGGAAAGCCGGGAAAGAAACTGTGAAGTGCTGCTCTACAGCCATATGGAGAAAATGTATGCGGATTTTATGGATGATCTGCCGGATATCTTCACACGGATGAAAATTGACGTGAACAATTCAGAAAAACTGGAACCCATAGACCTTGTCCGGCTTGCCATGCACGCAGAAACCACCCATTTTCCCAATGCCAGAGGCCGGCTGGGATTCCGGGAAGAAGACCTGAAAGACATTTTGCAGTATTATTTTGAATATCAGGAAAAACCGCATTTTATTGCGTTTGAGGGCAGAGATCAGTATGACATAGACAGAATTGCACAGGAAATTTACGACAAAGATTTCGGACAGAGAGCGAAGGTGGAATTGCTGAACAGAATCTGGGATGATGAACATTACGCATGGAATGCTCTTTTCGGCTACAACAAACACTATTTTCTCAATGAGGTTGATCTTGCCCTGCGCAAAATCGGACACGGGTTGGGAATTCTCGGAAAGAATCCGGGAACTCCTCCCATTGATGAAAAGGAACAGAGAAAATATGAGGATATGACCCTGGCTGAAATATATGCGGCAGATCAGGAATACTGGAAACTGCTGACCGCTCAGGTTTACCGGAAATACACCAATGAAAAAGGGGAATATTTCTGTGCCATCACCGGTTTTACCAATAAAAGCAGGCTTGGGTTTGAGATTGACCACATAAAACCCTTCTCAAAGGGCGGAAAAACCCGGCTGGAAAACCTTCAGCTTGTTGTATTTTGGAAAAACAGAGAAAAAGGGGCAAAGGAAAATGTGGAACCTGTGAAAAATGTGCAGGAAAAAGACAATGCCGATTCCCGGCAAAAATCAGTAAAGCCCCCAAACAGCAAATCCGAATTTGATTTGGATGAGATATATGCCTGTGAAAAAGATGAACTTCCGCAACTCATAGATTCATATACCAATGCGGCGCATCAGGGCAAAACCGATGCACAGTTCTGTCTGGGCTGGCTGTATTGCACCGGAGATGCAGGTATGACAAAGGATTATAAAAAAGCAGCAAAATGGTTCTATAAATCTGCGGAACAGGGGCATATTGAGGCACAAGTGAATCTTGCCATAATGTATCAGCAAGGCGACGGGGTGAAACAAAGCTATAAAAATGCTGCGGAATGGTATCAGAAAGCAGCAGAGCAGGGAGACGCTGAAGCACAGAATCACCTTGCTCTGATGTATCAGGATGGTCTGGGAGTGGAAAAAAGTTATGAAAAAGCTGCGGAATGGCACCGGAAAGCAGCGGAGCAGGGAAATCCGTATGGACAGAACTATCTGGGAGTTCTTTATGATAATGGCAACGGCGTTCCCAAAGATACTGCCAAAGCAATGGAGTTATACCGCCTTGCAGCAGAGCAGGGACATACTGTTGCACAGCAAAATATGGGATTAACATATTACTACGGAGCCAAAGGCATACAGAAAAATTTTGAGCAGGCTGCATTCTGGTATCGCAAAAGCGCGGAACAGGGAAATCAGAAAGCCCAAAAGAGGCTTGCAAGACTGTATGCCAAAGGAATCGGTGTTCCTGAAGATTTGGTTTTGGCATATGCGTGGTTCCATCTTGCCTATGAAGGCGCAAATGAAAATGCGAAAGAGTATCGGGAAGTCAGAGAAAAACTGTCCGAAAAACAGTTGAAAGAGGCACAGAAAGCCGCAGAGGAACTGCGGAAAAAGATGGAAAGTCATGAGAACCACAATGGATAAACATCATAAAGGAGACAGCATGATCAGATATGTTCATACCAATATCATTGCACAGGACTGGGAAAAGCTGGCTGATTTTTATATCAATGTTTTCGGATGCAGACTGAAACCGCCGCGCCGGAACCTGAAAGGGGACTGGCTGTCAAAGGCATCGGGCGTTGAAAATGCGGAACTGAAAGGCGCTCATCTGCTTCTTCCCGGATACGGGGATGATGGCCCAACTCTGGAAATATTTTCCTACTCAGAAATGGGGGAAAAGGAAAAATCCCTTGCCAATCGCAAAGGATTGCGGCATATTGCCTTCCGGGTGGATGATGTGGTCGAAATGTTCCGCAACGTGCTGGAATCCAGCGGAAGCCCGGTGGGAGAGGTTGTCACACAGGAAGTCAGCGGCGTGGGAATCCTGACCTTTGCCTATGTGTATGATCCCGAAGGGAACATCATAGAACTGCAATCCTGGAAAATGCCCTGAGCAAAGACAATTACTGTGCCAATACTGTGCCAAACTTTCAGTTTGGCACTCCTGCGTCTTGTTGCTTTGATAAATAGAATAGGAGTTACGCAGTTGGCTGAAAAACCCTCAGGGTTTGTAACAGCTTATTTACAGGCTCTAACGGGAAAAGGAGAAAAAATGAAATATTTTATTGCTGTGATTGCTGTGGTGGGCGTGATTGCCTTTGGCGCGCTGAATTATCATTTCATTCGGGTGGAGGGCGGCATGAAGGTGCTGAAAAAAACAGAGATGAGTCTGGAAGACACCTATGTGGATGCCAGGGGCGCCAACCGCTACAAGCTGTATCTGAACCCGACCCTGCTCAAAGCAGGCATCAAAGATCTGCTGGAAAAGGAGGGAATTGAAATAAATATAAAGAAGTGATATAAAAACAGGGAACATCGCCATATTTATTTACTGATCTTACGCAGCCCTTCCAAAAATCAGGAAGTTACCCGTTTTCACCGTCATTCCGGCGAAAGCCGGAATCCGGTATTTTCAACATCTTCTGGATACCGGCGTTCGCCGGTATGACGGCAGTGCATAAGGTGAGTTATTTATTATCCGCTCTGTTTTTGTTCCTCCAGCACTTTTTCCACAAGATTCCGGATTTCGGACAGACGTTTTTCAGACAAAGCCTCAAAACGCAGCACGAGAGCGGGCTGGGTGTTGGAGGCGCGCACCAGTCCCCATCCGTCATCAAACAAAACCCGCACCCCGTCAATGTCAATGACAGGGTATCTTTCCCGGAAATATTCTGTCACCTTTTTCACAATCCCGAATTTTTTTTCATCCGGGCAGTCCATCCGAATCTCCGGAGTGGTGCAAGTCTTTGGCACATCTGCCAGAAGTTCGGAAATGCGTTTTCCGGTTTTTGCCAGAATCTCCAGCAGACGGCAGGACGCGTAAATGGCATCGTCAAATCCCAGATACCGATCCGCAAAAAACATATGCCCGCTCATTTCTCCGGCCAGAGCCGCATTTTCAGCCTTCATTTTGCTTTTGATCAGGGAATGACCGGTTTTCCACATAATGGCCCGGCCTCCGTGCTTTTCAATGTCATCGTACATGACTTTGGAGCATTTGACTTCGGAAATGAAGGTGGCCCCCGGTTTTCTGGCCAGAATCTCCCTTGCATACAGAATCATGAGTTTGTCGCCGAAAACAATGTTTCCCTTTTCATCCACCACACCGATGCGATCCCCGTCTCCGTCATACCCTATGCCCAGATCCAGATCCTTTTCCCGCACCAGGGTTATCAGATCGTTCATGTTTTTCAGCACCGTGGGATCAGCCTCATGATTGGGAAAAGTGCCGTCCATGTCACAGTAAAGATCATAGACTTCACAGCCCATATCTTTGAGAATGGGAAGGGCCACCACACCGGCCGTTCCGTTTCCCGCGTCCATTCCCACGCGCAAAGGCATGGGCAGGCGGATACTGTTCCGGACAAAGTCTTTGTAAGCGGCAAGGACATCACCTGTCTTCACCGTTCCCGAACCCTGGGCGAAATCATTTTCCTCCAGTATGTTCCGAATCCTCTGAATATCCGCACCGTGAACCGAATCTTCCCCTTTGCAGATCTTGAATCCATTGTATTCTTTGGGATTGTGGCTGGCTGTCACCATAACGCCGCCATCCTGTTTCAGATGGGGAATGGAGAAATAAAGAAGCGGTGTGGGACAGACCCCAATATCTGTGACTTCGCATCCGGTGTTCACAAGTCCCTGCATAAGCTGCTGTGCATAGACATCTGATGTCATCCGGCAGTCCCGGCCCACGGTCAGTTTTTCACATCCGTGCAGTTTCATAAAGGTTCCGATGGCCCGGCCCAGAAGAAAAACTTCTTCCCCTGTCATATCCTCTCCGGCAATGCCCCGGATGTCATATTCCCGAAATATCTGCGGATTCATCTTTCATCTCCTTTTTTCACCAACTGTATGTCAGAGCCAAAGCGCCGATAACCCAGCAGTACGGCGCAAACAGGAACAGACGTCCTTTGTTTACAATATAAACCAGAAAAGCCAACGCTCCATATCCAACCAGACCCGCTGAAAGCGCTCCGTAAAGTGCATTCATATCGGCTGCCGCGCTTCCCAGGTCTTTGAGGGCAAGAATCTGCGCGCCCACAATCGCGGGGATGGAAAGCAGAAAAGAGTAACGGGCTGCGGTTTCCCGGTTCAGCCCCAGAAAAAGCCCGGCTGCTATGGTGGAACCGGATCGCGAGATACCGGGAACTATGGCAATTCCCTGAACCAGTCCGATCCCCAGAGCATGCCGCAGGGAAAAGCCCTCAATACCGCTTCCCGGATTTTTCACAGATCGGGTGAGCCACAGCAGAATCCCGGTGACAATCAGTGTCCATCCCACCAGAAAAACAGAGGAGAAAATATCTTCCGCTATCTTGTGAAACAAAATGCCGATGATTCCGGTCGGCACAGAACCGGCAAGGATCAGCAGAGCCAGCTTCACATCCGTATCCTGCATGGCCTCTGCCGGAGAAACCTTTTTTTCTGACACCATTCCGGCAAAACGGACCAGGGAAGCCAGAATGCTGAAAATCTCTTTTCGGAAAAAAATGATCACAGCCATCAGGGTTCCGGTGTGAACACTGATGTCAAAGAAAAGCTGGGCTTCCCGCAGTCCGAAAAAATGCTGAAAAAGTACCAGATGTCCGGAACTGCTTACCGGCAGAAATTCCGTCAGTCCCTGAACAATCCCCAAAACAAGCGCCTCAAACACATTCATGCAACTGTCCCCTTTGCGTCAGATAACTGCCAAATCCCATAAAACATTTCGTTGCGTCAGATGAATATCAGACAGTTTTATATAACTTAGGGAAAAAATGCTTGCAAGGAAAAGATTTTTTGGTTCTTCAAGGATTTTTGCAGAAAATTTTTCCGGATGCCTGCTTTCGCAGGCATGACGTCATTCCGGGGAAAGCCGGAATCCGGTGTTTCCGCAAAACAGATTGAAGAACCGATTTTTTTATTCATTTGTGACAAAATGTTTGACATTCACCGTATCCGGGTTCAGTGTACTGTGCAGCCTGTGACAGTGGCAGCAATTTCAGACAAGGAGGGACCATGATAATCAATTCTCTTTTGGATACAGACCTGTACAAACTCACCATGATGCAGGGTGTGCTGCATCAGTTTCCCTGGGCAGATGTGGAATATGAATTCAAATGCCGGGACACTGACACAGACCTGCGTCCCATTGCAAAAGCAGCGGAGAAGGAAATCGCTCATCTCTGCACTGTCCGCTTTCAGCCTGATGAACTCAGTTTTCTGCGGAAACTGCGTTTCATGAAAGAGGATTTTATCCAGTTTCTGCGCCTGTTTCATCTGCAGAAGGATTTTATCCGGATCAGCACGGACAGCGGAGAGTTTGCCATAAAGATCAAAGGCCCCTGGCTGCACACCATTCTGTTTGAGGTTCCGGTGCTGGCCATTGTCAGCGAACTCTTTTTCCGGTATCTGGAACCTGCGCCCGACTTTGAAACAGGTAAGGAAAAACTGTATCACAAAATCGGAATCGTGAAAGAATCAAACAGAGAAAATCTGGGCTTTGTGTTTTCAGACTTCGGAACCCGAAGACGCTTCTCCCGCGAATGGCATGAGGATCTTATCCGGATACTGAAAAACGAACTGCCGGGCAGTTTCATTGGAACCAGCAATGTGATGTTTGCCATGAAACACGGCCTGACCCCCATCGGCACCATGGCCCATGAATGGATCATGGCCTGTCAGGCTCTCGGTCCCCGTGTCGCGGACAGCCAGAAATTTGCTTTGGAGCACTGGGCACAGGAATACCGGGGCGATCTGGGGATTGCCCTGTCCGACACCCTGGGATTTGAAGCCTTTCTGAGTGATTTTGACATGTATTTTGCCAAACTCTTTGACGGATGCCGCCATGACAGCGGAGATCCCTTTGACTGGGGAGACCGGCTTATCGATCATTACAGGAAACTCAAAATTGATCCCCGCTGGAAGCGGGCCATTTTCAGTGACGGACTTTCCTTTGAAAAAGCCGTTGAAATCGCCCGCCATTTCAAAGATCGAATTCAGACCTCCTTTGGCATTGGCACCAATCTGACCAATGACATCCGGGGAAAGGGTGTTCAGATTGTCATCAAAATGACCCGGTGTCAGGGCGCACCAGTGGCAAAAATATCCGACTCACCGGGAAAGCAGATGTGCAGGGATGAGGGATACCTGGAGTATCTGAAAAGCGTTCTGGCCAAAAAAATTGAACAGGGAAAACACAAAACCGGATAAAAACGTCAGGATTCTTCGGCTGCCCCGTCACTGAATTCCTCCTGGGTGCGGGAAAACATCAGGGTGTTCAGGGAATCTCTGGCTTTTTCATGTCCAAGACTGCTGGCAGTTTTAAAATCCTCGATGGCCATGCGGTCATTGTCCACTTTCTGATACGCTATCCCCCTGGCATAAAAAACCTCCTTAGCCTTGGGATTGATGCGGATGACCTGACTGAAACAGTGGATGGCCTCCTCTGTATTGCCGCTGCTGAGCAGAGCATTGCCTTTGCGAAACCATTCCTCCTGTTTCGGCAGATCAGAGAAAGCCTTCTGTTTCACGGTCACTGTCAGACTGTGGGAACAGTGACGGCAGATCTTTGCTCCGACTGGAATTCTCTCGTAACAGTTGGGACAGGTCTTCATCTGCCGCAGGGAATTCTGGCGGATTTTTTCCCGTATTTTCTTGTTGACCGTGAGCAGGTATTTGTCCATGATGCTGCGCAGAAAATCAGCAAAGGCTTTTTCATCAATCTGGAAAATGTCAATCTGATGATGGATCTCCTGCAGCACAATCTGCCGGTTTTCCTCATAATCCGGCAGGATAAGGGAAAAATCCGCCAGCAGTTCGATGATCTGACCGTATTTGTCCAACTGCAGATTCTGTATGGCAGCCGAAGGCGGCATCTCATTTTTGATATTTTCAATTTTGAAATAATCCACGGCATTCTTGATCAGGGTTTTGGTTCCGTTGCGAATCGTCTTTTCCAGCGTGGTGGTGTCATACTCATGTTTGAGCCGGCGGATTCTTTTTTCATATCCCTCCTTCAGCCGTAGTGTTTCCCCCTCATATTCCCTTTGAATGGATATTCTGATATTTGCAAAGGTAATGATCAGAAATATGATATAGACAATGGCTGACAGAGCAAAGGAAAGCCAGGGATCGAGCATCTGCAGAGCGGAAAAGGCCTGAAGGACGATACCGGTGATTCCCAGTATGATGATATTGGAATATATGCGCATGGAAATGTCTCCTGACAGTGTTTTCATACATCAGTATCCGGAAAAAACAGTTTGCTGTCTGCCAGATTTCTCTGTTCCCATATTTCATTTTATCGCAGCAAAAATCAATAGGGTGTCATACGTATTCACAGGTAGAAATTATCTACTTCGGAATGACTGTGCGGAATGCGGAAGTTTTTTGTTTGCAGTTATTGCTCAGAATCACAGATAATTTTCCAGAAAGGGTGCACAGGAAAGCAGAGTGAAATTCCCTGCCATACTGCGGCAGGAATATTTTCCAAAAGCAGATACAGAAAAATGTGGACAAACATGTTATAATAATGTTAGAATATAAAATTAAACTGAAAAGACAGGGGGTGATACGTTGGGCAGTGTGATCAAGAAACGGAGAAAAAAGATGAGAAGACATAAACACCGCAAGCTCCTGGCCCGCACACGGCATCAGCGGAGGAAAGGTAAATAATGTACCTTTATTTCTCTGTAAAAGGAAAAAGCACCTGTTTTCACAGGTGCTTTTTTCAGTTATGGAATTTGTCGGTCAGACGAAGGAGATGATCCAGCAGGATTTCCGGAATATCCCTTGAAATATTTCAGAAATTCCGAATCGGTTGACAGAACCAGGGAACTGTTTTCGCTCAGTGCTGTGGCATAAATGTCAAGGGTCTGGACAAAGGAATAGAATTCCGGGTCCAGACCGAAAGACTCTGCAAACAGTTTTGTGGCCTCCGCGTCGGCCTTTCCCTTGATTTCCTGGGCTTCGCGGTAGGCTTCCGAGGTGATGCGCTTGACTTCCCTTTCTTTCTGACCGATGATCTTGCGTGCCTCCCCTTTTCCCTCGGAACGGAATTTTTCCGCTATCTGTTTCCGTTCCGCAATCATCCGGTTGTAAACCGAATCTCTGACTGTATCCACATAATTGACCCGTTTGATCTTGACATCCACGAGTTCAATGCCGAATTCCTGCAGCTTGGGACGGGCCTGCTCCAGAACCCCTGCTGTGATTTTTTCCCGGCCTATGGTGATATTGTATTCATGCGCCTTGTCTTTTGCCAGATCCCCCTCATCCGCCTTTACCTGTGAGAGATCCAGAGGACGGTTGCTTTTGCGCACGGTTTCAATGAGCCGGTTGGATGTGACAAAATTGCGCACAGCCGGATCAATAATGTCATTGAGCTTGATATTGGCCTTGACAATGCTCTCATTGACACTCATGCCCCCCACTGTTTTCAAAAATTTCGCTGCATCCACAATTTTCCACCGGGCAAAGGCATCCACCCATATATAGGTTTTTTCCTTTGTGGGAATCTGTCCCGGATCTCCGTCCCACTGCAGAAGATTTTTGGGATAAACCTGGGCTTTCTGAATAAAGGGGGTTTTGAAATGAAGCCCCGGATTTGTGACAGGATCGCCAATGATTTCTCCGAACTGGGTGATGACCACCTGCTCTGTCTCATCCACAACATAGGCTGCCTCATAGACAATGCTCAGCAGCAATACCCCCACGATGACAAAAACTCCGCCAGATTTCATTTTTCCATCCTGTTCTGTGTGCCGAGGTTAAGCAGCGGAAGCAGGCTTTTCTGATCCGCATCAATAACGTATTTTTCCTTCATTTTGGGGAAAACATCCCGCAAAGCCTCCAGATACAGTCTCCGCCGGGTCACATCCTTTGCTTTCACGTATTCCTCATACAGGGCGCTGAACTTGGCTGCATCGCCTTTGGCCCGGTTGACTCTGTCAAGGGCATATCCCTCGGCTGCCTTGACAGTTCTTTCAGCCTCGCCTTTTTCCGCAGGAATGGCTTTGTTGTATTCCTCCTTGGCCTCGTAAATCATTTTCTCCTTTTCCTGTGTGGCCTGGTTGACCTCATTCAGAGAAGGCTGAACCGGTTCCGGCACATCGGTTTTTTTCATTTCCACTGTGACAATCTGAATGCCGGTTTCAGCCATATCCAGTTCCTTCTGCAGAAGTTCCCTTGCCTCAACCGCAATTTCATCCCGCCTGCTGATGACCTCATCTATGCTTCTGTCTCCCACCACCAGACGCATGGTGGCTTCGGACATGTCCCGGAGATAGCGCTTCACCTCCCGCACTTTGAACAGAAACTGATAAGGCCCCTCCTCCGTATCTTTGATGCGGTACTGAATAATCCAGGGAACCAGGGCAACATTCAGTTCACCGGTCAGCATCAGGGTGACATTGCTGCCGGACCCGATATAGCGGCTGTCTTTTTCCCCAAAGGCAACTCCTCCGAATTCCTCGGTTTCAATACGTCTCACATTGACCTTCTGCACCATTTCAATCCCCACCGGCCATTTGAAGTGCAGACCCGGCTGGGCGGTGCGCACATATTTTCCAAACCGCTGAATCACCCCCACCTCACTGGGTTTGACCGTGTAAAGCATGGTGCTGGTCAGCAGCCCGGCCAGAAGTATCAGAATCCAGAAAGGACCGCCCGGCACTTTCATGTTGTTGAATTTCTGTATCAGTTCATCCATGTTCGGGGGAATATCCCCGCGTTTTCTCTGCTGCTGCTGCAGCTTTTCCCAGTCCCAGCTCATGTCCTCATCCTGTAAAATTTGTTCATATTTTTCCTTTGCTTTTTATTCATTCCTTTTCCATATCTAAGGCAGACAGCGGTTTAAGTCAAGGAGAAAGCGAATCTGTCTTCCGGATTGTGGGAAACCCGGACTCCCGAACTGAACATTTGGGATGCTGCCCGCGGACACTGCCAAACTTTCCGTTTGGCACTCCGGATGAAGAAATCCCGGTCAATCCCTTAATCCAGCAAATCCCGGTTCAGACAGTGACGCAAAAAATCCCTTGACCCTGAAGCCATTCACTGTGTAAGGCATTTGCACAACTTTCCATCTGCCAATGACTGACAACAATATTTCTGAAAGGAACTGACATATGAATCTGCGAACCTGCGTGGCTCCGTCCGGCCATTTTGTCTGGGGAATCCACAGGCCCTGTTTCCGGTCTGAAAATTTCCGTGAACTTGACAGTATCCGGGAACTGGGGCTTTTCAGAGATGGACACATCTGCGACAATCGGGTGAATTTTCCGCCTGATGCGGTACAGGAAAATCAGGCTGATCCCATTTATGAAATTCCCAATCCCTTTCCCTTCCGGGGAACCACCTATATTATCAAAAGTGCGGCTGATCGGAATGCAGCCAATCCTTCAGCAATCCGGCTGCCGGAACGTCCGGAGTTGTCGATGTCCGAAATTCTCCGCCAATGGCAGGAAAAGGATTTGACAGCGGAAAAAAAACAGTCTTTTTTTGATCTGCTTCCTGTTCCGCTTCTGCTGGCATTGGCTGCCAATTCCACAGACCCGGAAGATTTGATCCGCATTGCGGATTTGTGCTGTGAATTTGTCCGTGATCCCAAAACCGGACGGCCTGTGGGATTGGTGTATGACAAAGATGCGCGGGGAAAAGTCCGTCCCGGAATTAAACATCACGATCTCTGCGAGGTGCTGGCCAACAATATCTTTCTGCCCGATGAATACAAAGAGGTCATGGTGCTGCGTCCCGGTGTGCAGGGAAACAGCGAAATCATGGGCGAATGGGGGGAGAAAAGCCATGTGTTTGAATATCTGCGGCGCAACAGTTATATTCCCTGGGGACATTATGCGGCCAATATGGCCAATGATGCTGTCCGTTACCGTGCCTGCAATCTGAGTTCAGAGGACATGCAGGGGATGCGCCATCTGTATTATCAGCGCACCTATGCACGGCTGGCAGAGGAACTGCATATTCCCCTTCCTGCCAGAAAAAGAACCCTGACCGTTGCGGAACTGGAGGAACTGCGGAAAAGGATTTGTGACCGGCTTTGTTCTGACAGAAAAAAACCTCTGATTTTCAATTCCACACTCTGGGGATGGAATTTCGGATTTGACTATGCGCCCAGCGGATACCGGCTCCACGCTTCCCATCAGCAGATTCACCAGCAGTATGCCCTGATTCCTTCGGAAATTTCCGCAGCCCATGTGCAAAACAAAGAAGATAAAATTCCCGCTTTTGCCTTTGGAGACCTGATTGCGGATTTTGTCCGTATTTACCGGGAGCAGACAGGCACAGATTTTTTTGATGCCTATATGGGAGCCATACAGAACAACCGGAGAACCGATGGCCGGGAAGCAGGAGAGCATTCCCTTGTCATAGCCGAAGATGACCATGCCCTGCTTTTTGTTCCCAAAGCCCAGACCTCCCGGTGGGAACTGCAGCTTATGGCAAAAAATGCTGGCAATATTCTGGAGGCCGATACCCCAGCCCGTGCTTCTCTGGACAGACTTATGCACATGGCAGTTCAGGTTCTGGAAAAACTGGGCGCACGGATGATTACCCATATTGAGGCATCCAAACGCTTTGATGCGGGAGATGCGGGTCAGCGCCTTCTTTACAGTTTTCTGCCCAAACTGCCCTATTCTCCGGGTTCCTTTACCGAGGCCCAGTTGCGCTGGATCTGCGGGCATTATCCCGAAGATTTTGCGGCTTTGTGCAGAGGCTGTCTGCCAGGATGAAAAAATGCTGTTTATGATTTGTTATGCTTCTGAATGTCAGGGAGTTGAAAATTGCGGATGTACCGGTTTTGCGGTTTCAGGCTTCAGAATTTGTCCGTTCTATCAGAGCGGTGCTGTCCTGCACTCGAAATTTGAAACCTCCTGTATTTTTTTCAGAAAATGTAATCTGTTTTTAAATCGTTTGAACTGCCATGACAACTTTGTATCTTAAAATCGGACAGTTAAGAACATACTGACTGCGTTGTGAATCAAAATGCCTTTGAAATGGGGTGTGTCCCACCTTTTACACAATACATTGACTTGACTATTGACGAAAA
>CAZDIU010000114.1:0-14663 GCA_964505535.1 uncultured Desulfobacterales bacterium
AAAGTTAATCTTTAATCAAAAACGGTATATTGGGAAGTTCCGAGTCCCTTAGGGATGTGAAACTTTTTAAAATCGGACGGTTCAGGCTGCAGGTGTCAGGTGTCAGTATGCGGTCAGGACTGAAACCTGAACACTGAAACCTCAAAACCGGTATATCAGCAATTTTCAAATCCTTCAGTAAAGCGAACAGCAGCGAACTCGTCAGCAAAAACAGCTTTTCATAACCCTTTCTGAAAGCAAAAAATATGCCCGAAAAACCAAATTAAATTAATATATCAAGTAGGTCTGAAATTCAAGAAAAAAGCGGCAGATCGGAAAAAACAGAAATTTCAGCATGGACATTTTTTTCTGTCATATCAGACAATGCCGGTATCCGGTATTTTTCCGGAATCCCAAATTTTCAGTTTGGGACTCCGAATCTCTGTTGTTTGAGCTTTTTTCGCAACCTGCGCAGCAGCCCGCAATTTTCCAATGGTGTCAATTCCAATGCCAGTCAGTCCCTCTGCCGTGAAAACAGCAACGGAAACAGCCATACTGCGACAGACATTGATCCGGCTGTGCTGGTAATTCGCGAGTGCGGACAGATACTGTATGCGTGCCTGTTCATCAAAAAAATGGGATAGTCATCTGCCGATGGTTCAGGGCATGCGCAAATACGCACACAACCCCATGAATCATTTACGCAATGATTGATCCGCCATGGTTTCAGTCAATCAGAAACAGGGAATGATCCGTCAGATGGCCGAGCACACCGCGTGAAACGCTTCCGAGCAGCCAGCGTTTGATCCCTGAAATTCCCCGCTTCCCCATGATGACCGTACCGTATTGTCCCTCATGAACTGCCTTTACAATGGCTGAAACCGCATCCCCTTCACTGGGCAGAAGGGTCAGGGGGAACTCCGTTCCGGTGACTTTCTGAATGGTTTTCCAGCGCTGTTCCGCCAGCCCCGAAGGGCCGGTCAGGACATGAACAAAGTTTATCTCAATCCCAGGTTTACGAATAAAATTTCGTTGAAAAAACATCAGGATCAATGAGGTGGCCGGGGAAAGATCCACAGGCACAATCACCCGGTGCTGCTGTCTGCTGGTTCCGATCAGGGCCATGACCCTGCATTGCAGTTGATACAGCAGTTGAGTCCGCCAGCCCTGTTCCGGATTCCTGGCAATGAAAATCAGACCGTATCCATCCTGTGCCGATACCTGCCGGACGGTTTTTCCCATATGCTCTTTTGCAGCACGGATCACAGAGAGGAATGCTGTCTCTTTCGATCCTGCATGTTGGATCAGTTCCCCGATCCTTTGGACAAAATTCTCCATCTCCGCCTCAAAAGCCCTGTTTTTTCTTTCTGTCAGGGGCAGGAGAACTGTCGGCGGCAAAGAAACGGCTGCGGGATTGTCCGGAAGAAATTGCGGCAGGGCACATCGGAATGCCTCCATATCCTTTCTGTCCGTTATCACCCACAGACTTCTGTAATTCCGGCTGAGGAGTCTGTGTTCCAGCTCGGTTCTTTCCTGCATTTCTTTTGGCCATCGGCCACAGACAAAGCACTGTTCCAGAATAGCCCTCTTCAGACATCCGTTGCAGTTGATGCATGCTGTTGTATTCCGGTCCCCTCCCGCGGCTTTCTTTATCCAGTCAAAATCCGCGCGCAGGGGCCGTCCCAGTCCGATCAGATCGGTCACACCATCCCTGAGCAGTTTTTCTGCAAGCCGGGGCGTGGTGATTCTTCCGGATATGATTGTCGGAATACGGATTTCCGCTGTAAGCCTTGCCATGTCCTCTTTCAGATAGGCCGGTTTTGACATGGTTTTCATGGCTGCCCCGGAAAAAATCGAATTGTATGTGCCGACCGAGGGAGAAAGATACACGATTCCCTCTTTTTCCAGAATCCCGGCAAATGCCAGCGACTCTGAAAGGTCAATGCCGTCCGGAACCCATTCCCGGAGAAGAAGCCGGAATCCTATGGGAAAATCCTGCGGAAGAACCTTCCGGATTTCCCGGATCACGGCAAGAGGAAAGGCTGTGCGCTTCTGAAAATCCCCGCCGAAAGCATCTGATGTTTTGTTGCTGAACGCGGAAAGGAACTGGCACAGCAGATAGCCGTTGGCTCCGTGAAGCTCAACCATATCAAAACCGGCCTGACAGGCCCTGACTGCTGCATTTCGGAAATCCCGGAGAACCCGTTCCTGATCCGACCCGCTCATGGTTTGCCTCCAGACATTGATCCTGCCCAGAAAATAACGGGTCATCCGGAAACGTTTTTCAATGGGGAAAAAGTGCATAAATTCTGTCAGAGAACTGATATTGAAAGACAGGTTTGAACTGTCCAGAGGCGAAGGCTGAAGCGGCTGATCGGTTCTGGCAAATCTTCCGCCATGATTGAGCTGCAGACAGGCAAGGGACCCTTTCTGCTTTATTGCAGCAGCCAACATGGCAAGACCGGAAATTAATTCATCCCTGTCTGCCCGGACATTGTGCGCGGATACCATGCCGTCTGCTGAAACAGCCGCATTGGCCACCACCACAAGAGCGGCACCGGAATCCGCGAGCCGGGCATAAAACTCGATCAGCAGCGGACTCACCCGGCCATCGGGATGCGCATATCCGGTAAATACAGGCAATGCCACTATCCGGTTTTTCAGGTGAAAACGGCCAATTCGGAACGGGCTGAAAAGTAAAGGATAATCATTTGGCTGTATTTCTCCCTGTGTCATGAGAACGGTTCCCCCATCGCTTCGGATTTTTTTATCAGAAAAACAGGTAAGCAGAAAAACCGGATTTTTCCGAAAAAATCCGGTTTGTTATACCTGAAAAATTTCGGTTGGGTGCTTATATTCTTCTTGATAAAATTATAAACATGATACAGTATGATATATATCCATTACAAGCAAATCCTTTGTCGAATTCAACGGAAAGGAGGCAGTTGATGGAACACACCATTTTTATCACCGGTGCATCCGGATACCTGGGATCCGCCATCAGTGTGGATCTTGCACGGGATAACCGTGTCATCGGAATCTGCAGGCGGGAACCCGCGGCAAAACAGAAATCCGCTGCTCCCCGTGCCATATGGGAAAAAGGGGAGGTCGCGGATGAAGACTGCCTGGACGCGATCTTCCGGCGTCATTTCTCCGCAGGCCGCCCCATTGAATATGTCATTCATTTCGCAGCTTTTACCGATTACGGAGAAAAATGGAGGGATGAATACTGCGACACCAATGTCATCGGCACACGGAATATCATTGAGGTTGCAACCCGTTATCCAAGTGTGAAACGCATCATCTTTGCCGGAAGCATTGCCGCGCTCAACCCTGCCCCGAAAGGAGAGGTGCTTACGGAAAAAACCCCGGCATGCGGGCATATTGCCTATTCCAGAAGCAAGGCTTTGGGAGAAAAACTGCTTGCCCGCAATTCCCACAGGATTCCGGTTGCTGTGCTGCGGATAGGCGGGGTCTTTACCGACTGGTGCGAACTTCCCCCTTTGTTCAGCGTGATAAAGGAATGGAGTCGGCCTTTTACAGGCAGACTGGTTCCGGGGGGCGGCAATACCGGTTTCCCCTATATCCACCGCCGGGATATTGTGCGCATCATGCGGCGTATTATTGAGAAAAATGAATGCCTGAACCGTTATGAAACCCTGTTTGCCTCTCATCCGGGCTATACCTCCCATAATGATCTCTTCCCCATTATCCGCGGGGAACGCGGAAAAGGATATGCCGTGAAACCCATCCGGGTTCCGCCATTGCTGGCAAAGTCCTTTCTTCACTGCAAGTATCTGCTCAATACCCTGCGGAAAACGGAAACCTATGAACGAAGCTGGATGATTGATTATGTTGACCGTCCCCTTGTGGTGGATACGACATACACGCAGAACAGACTGAACTGGATTCCCACGCCGGATCTTCACATTCTCAAACGGCTTCCCATACTCATGCGCCGTTTCAATAAACATAATGCCGAATGGCACGCCCGGAATATCCGCCGGAATGATCAGAAGTATGAATATGATCCGGATGTGGTGTAATGCCGAATCGCCATTGAATTTATGTAACACGTACCCTTGCGTCAAGGTCGGAGGAGTTCCGAACTGAAAGTTTGGAACACTGAAATAATTCATAAAATTGAGTTAAGCAAAATAATTCCCCTCCCTCTGGGGGAGGGGTCAGGGAAGGGATAAAGATAACAATCCGTAATTAAAACAGTTTTCACCCTCCCCCTGCCCCTCCCTCAGGGCAGGGGAGTCTTAGGGATCTGAAAATTGCTGATATGCCGGTTTTGAGGTTTCAGTGTTCAGGTTTCAGTCCTGACCGCATACTGACACCTGACACCTGCAGCCTGAACCGTCCGGTATTTTAAAAAGTTTCACATCCCTTAAGTCAACAGCATTGCCAGTGGAAGGGGAGACATTCATCAACGGATTTGACCCACTGCTGAATGAATGGAGAAAAAAATATAAGGGGAGTAAAGGATTTGGATAAAAATACCGGAATAACGGCATTGAAGGACGGGGATCGGGTCTCGGTTGCCGGCGGGGGGCCGGCCGGTTCTTTTTTCGCCATTCACCTGCTCCGGACCGCAAAAGAAGTAGGGCGGAATATCGCTGTCACCCTTATTGAGAAAAACGCGGTGCAGGAGCAGGAGGGATGGCGAATCAGGGGATGCAATTGCTGTTCCGGTACAGTTTCACCGGGACTGCACGAAGCCATGCAAAGAATCGGCATTGAAATTCCTCCCCAACTGATCTGCCAGGAATTCACCCATGTATGGATTCACGGTCAGTGGAAAAATTTCCCGCTCCGGATTCCCTCCGGTCAGAAGATGTATTCTGTTTTCCGGGGAACGCTGCCGGATGACAGAGAGGACAGTTCCGGCGGATTTGACAATGTTCTGTTAAGAAAAGCAATGGCAGAAGGAACAAGTCTTACTGCCGGAGAAGTCCGGAATATCCGTTATTCCCTTTCCCGAAAACCGCTTCTGAGCGTAAAACTCTGTTCCGGAGATACATACACCACAGAGTCCGATTTCGCAGTCCTTTGTCCGGGGCTTCCTTCCTGTTCTGAAAGAAGTTACACAGAAAACAGACTGTTCCAATCCTTTTCAGAAATCAACCCCTTTTTCAGACCTCCGGCGGTCAGACGCGTCCTGATCTTTGAACTCAGGCCGGGCCGGGATTATCTGAGAAAATATATGGACAGGGAGATGTATCTCATCGAATCCGGTTCAAAAAAAATGAAACTCGAACATATCTCCCTGGTTCCCAAGGGGGAGTATCTCACGGTGGCCCTTGCGGGAAACAGCATTGACAAAGCATCCTTTCCCAAAGACACAGGGGAGTTGATTGACAGATTCCTCTCGCTTCCCCATATCCGCGCCATCCTTCCCCGTATCACCCGGCAGAACACACCGGTCGTCTGCACCTGCACGCCTTTTATGGCAGTGAAACCGGCAAAAGAACCGTTTGCAGACCGGATGGCCGTGATCGGCGATGCCTTGGGCGCAAGGCTGTACAGAGACGGTCTTTATTCCGCGTTTGTCACAGCCCGGTCTCTGGCCGAAACCCTGATGCACAGAGGAACAGACAGAAAAAACCTGTCAACTGGATACGGCCCTGCAGTGGCTTGGCTGGAAAAAGATAACCGCTGCGGTCAGCGGGTGTTCGGAACCATCCGGCTGGCCCTCCGCTATCCGCTGCTGAGCCGGATTTTTTACCAGTCCTTTGCCACGGAAATGAAATTCAAAGAATCACACCGGTGGCCTCTGGGAAATGTTCTCCGAAAGACAGGAACCGCAAGCCCGGATTATGCGGAGGTGTGCCGGGAACTGTTCAGCGTTCCGGTTTTCCGCTCGGTTCTGACCGGCGTGTACAGGACATTCCGGAATATTCTCACCGAAACGGCCTTTGGCATCAGTTGGGAGGGATACGGCAGGTATCCCACTGTGATTTTGAAGGAAAAACGGGATTATTTCAAGAAGTCCATCGCTGCTCCCCTGGGCATAAAACTGGATACTGCCCCGGAAATGGAGCGGATGTATGCCGTCAAAATCAGGGCATCTTCCCGGATCATTTTTGAGGAACTGACCAAATTCGGAGATAAGGACGGAAAATTCCTCAAAATCCGATTTGTTGATGTCAGAAGAATCTCCGGAGAACCGGGTCAGGAAAACGCGGTAATCCAGTACCGGTTACGTCTGTTCCCGGTTTCCATGAATCTTCGCGTGGTTCGCAGCATTCACGGCAGGACATTATTGTATGATGTGGAAGAACTGTTCGCACAACAGGGAAAACTGCTGTTTGACATTGCTCCCACAAAAGACGGAAACAGCCGTCTGGTCATCTACACGGCCTTTAATTTTATCAAAGGAAAGAGCTTTTTGGGCAGAATATTCCGAAAATTATTCAGGCGAATCTTCCCGGAGTATGCCCATGATGTGGTGTGGAATCATGCCATCTGCTGCATAAAAGCGGAGGCGGAGCGGAGAGAGGCGGTTCTTTACTAAAACGGGCGGCGGATCAGCGGTCAAGGATGCGGCAAACGAAATTACGGCAGAGACGCTGCCCTCTGTAATACCAAATCGCCATTGAAGTTATACGATATCTTCCCCATCCTCCCGTATCCGGTCGGGTCAGAGAATGTGTCCGGAGTGCCGGACTGAAAGTTTGGCAGAAAATGCAGGCTCCCAAACTTTCAGTCCGGGACTCCGGATCGGCCATTATCTGCCTGATCCGAAGGCAGTCGGGATCAGCATAAAGTATATTTTCAATGGCGAATCGGTATTACACAATCCTTCGGAAGGATTTTTCCAGAAAATGCAGGCTCCAGCGGATCCAGGTGGGTCTGCCGTGGGGGCAGTTGGAGGGGTTTTCACATTCATCCATCTGGCGGAGAAGTCCCCGTATCTGTTCAGGGGAAAGGGACTGGCCTGCCCGAATCGCTGCATGGCAGGCAGTGAGCATCAGAATCTCCTCTGCTGCCCGGTTCCTGTCCGCATCTGTGGCAATCCCGATCTGTGCCATTTTTTCTATCAGTTCCGCAATCAGGGGCGCAATGGCCTTTCCGGAGAGCATGGACGGCGCTGCCTGGATGGCAAAGGTGCTGCCCCCAAAAGGCACTATATCAAATCCCATTGCAAGGAATGCCGGGAGCAGCGTTTGCATCAGTGCGCTTTCCCTGAAGGTCAGTTCCACGGTTTCCGGCATGAGCAGTTTCTGGGCAATGGGATTTTGGTTCTTTTCACGCCTTTTCAGTTCCTCAAAAAGCACCCGTTCATGTGCCGCGTGCTGATCAATCAGAATCAGGCCGTTTTCCGCTTCGCACAGAATATAGGTTCCGTGAAACTGGCCGATAATGTGCAAATCTCCGAAGGCTTTTTTCACCCACAGATTTTCCTGTCCGTAATCCGCCTGTTCCGGCTTTGTCTGAAACTGCGGAGCGGAAAATCCCTCCTCTTCTCTGTAGGAAACTGCTGCTTCGGAAACATGGGAACCGGCCAATGCAGGGGAAATAGCATTTTCACCCGGGTGCGTGGAAAAGCAGGAACGGGAAGGACTGCACTGCTCTTTTTCCGGGATTTTCCCCGCATGTGAAGGGATTTCAGACAGAAGACTTTTTTTTGTCCGCGATCCAGTTTCGGATCGGGCAAGCGCTTCAGAAACCGCCTGACTTACCGCCTGATGGACAGCTTTCTGCTGTGCAAAACGCACCTCGTTTTTGGCCGGATGCACATTCACATCCACCTGATCCGGCTCAACTGTGAGAAACAGCACAGCCAGGGGAAACTGTCCTTTCATGATCCGGCCTGCATATCCGGCAAAAATCGCATGCTGCAAAATCCGATCTCTGATCCATCTGCCATTGACATAAAGATAAACAGAAGCGGAAGTGGAACGGGTCATTCCGGGAACAGACACCCAGCCGCGCAGGGAAATGTCCGGGCTTTCCCATTCCACCCTGCACAGGTTCTTTTTCATGTCCTGTCCCAGAATGTCAGCCGCGCGATCCAGCGGATCAGAAACGCCTGACCAGATTTTTACACTTTTTCCATTGTGATGCAGCGAAAAGCGGACACCGGGCCATCCCAGCGCAATGCCCGCGAGGGTGTCCGCAATATGCCCCATCTCGGTCGGTGCACTTTTCATGAATTTGCGCCGTGCCGGTGTGTTGAAAAACAGGTCCCTGACAGAAATCATTGTACCGGCCGGAACTCCGGCTTCGGAAACATTGCGGATGGTTCCGCCCGTGATTTCCACACGGGTTCCCGTGTCACTGCCGGATGTGCGCGTTTCCATGACAAAACGGGACACTGCCGCAATGCTGGGCAGGGCCTCTCCCCGGAATCCGAGCGTGCGGATGGAAAAAAGATCTTCCTCTCCTGCAATTTTGCTGGTGGCATAACGCTCGACCGAGAGAAGTGCATCATCATGCGCCATGCCGGTTCCATTGTCTGAAACCCGGATCAGGGAGCGGCCCCCTTTTTCCACTTCCACAATAATGCGGGCACTCCGGGCATCCAAAGCGTTCTCCACCAGTTCCTTTACCACAGAGGCAGGCCGTTCCACCACCTCACCGGCCGCGATTCGGTTGGAAAGAATTTCCGGCAGTATGCGTACACGGGACATGCTCAGGCTCCGGCGCAGTCCTGCGCTGCAAGACGGATCAGATAATCAGCTTCTGCGGGTGAAAGATCAAATTTGGTGCAGGCCTGATCAATGAGTTTCTGCAAATTCGTTTCCGGATGATCTTTCCGCTCTTCGGAAATCCATTTCACGGCTTTCCGGATATCCTCGCCCTGGGGCTCGATGTTTGTCATTGTTTCACCTTTTCTGAAAAATGTTGAGCAAATCAACATGAATTTTCGGGTATAAACTTCAGAAGTGATGCAGTTGACCGGATAAACCCTCAGGGTTTTCAAAACCCTGAGGGTTTCAGGAGTGATTTTTCCATCAACTGTGCAAGTCTAAAATTTTTTATAAAAATCCGGTTGTTCCGAAAAACCGGATTTTTTGCATGCACGAAAAATTCGTCTGTCTGCTTAAAACTGGTAATCCACCTCATAATCCACCACCCGGATATCCTCGGCTATTTCCCTGATTAATCCTGAAACCTTTCTGTGATCCGGGTTCATCATATACGTTTGCAGCGCCTCCATATCCGAAAATGCGGAGACCAGTGCAAAATCATGGGAACGATCCGTCCGCGCCATATCCCTTCCAAATTCATAGGATTCAATTTCCGGAATCAGATCCGGAAGCGAGCCCAGTCCTTCCTGCACCTGTGCAATCTGATCCTCACTGACATCTGCCCTGAACTTCACCATTACAATGTGTCTGATCATCATGACCGCCTTATGCTGAGAGTTGTTTTTTTCATATTTCCGCAATATCCGGAAAAGCCTGAACCATACCTGAACCATACCCAAATCATACCCGAATCATAACAGATCTGCCGGAGTAATGGGAACCGGCTTCCTCATGCAGGGACTTTCTGTCCCTGACATATGACCTGTCCCCAACATCTGAACACCTGACACTGAACACCTGAAACCTGACATCTCCCTATAATTCCGGTTTTCTCTTGTGAAAATCCGTTGCCTGTTCAAAATTGTATGCCAGACGGAGCATGGTTTCCTCCCCGAAATGGGGGCCCATGATCTGCAGACCGATGGGCAGTCCCTGTTTTGAAAATCCGCAGGGTACGGACATGCCCGGAATGCCTGCCAGGTTGGCCGACAGTGTGAAAACATCGGAAAGATACATGGTCAGAGGATCATCCGCATTTTCACCAATGGGAAAGGCCGGAGTGGGCGCTACCGGGGAAACAATCACATCACATGCGGCAAAGGCTTTGTGGAAATCCTCCATCATCAGGGTGCGCACCTGGGAAGCCTTGCGGTAATACGCGTCATAATATCCTGCGGAAAGGGCATAGGTCCCCAGAATGATTCTGCGCTGAACTTCCTGACCGAATCCATGGGAACGCGTATTGCGGTACATTTCAAGAAGATCGGTTTCCACCCTGTCCCGAAAACCGTATTTCACACCGTCATACCGGGCCAGATTGGAACAGGCTTCGGAAGGGGCAATCACATAATAGGCGGCAACCGCGTATTCTGTCCGGGGCAGGGAGATTTCCACGGTCTGCGCGCCCATTTCCTCCAGAATTTTTATACCGCCGCGCACAGCAGCTTCCACTTCCGTGTCCAGCCCTTTGGCAGCGTAATATTCTTTGGGAATGCCCAGCCTCATGCCTTTGATTCCCTGTTTCAGACAGGCTGTGTAATCCGGCACTTCCTTTGGAACGGAGGTGGAATCCCGTTTGTCGTGGCCGGAAAGGACATTCATCATCATCGCGCAGTCTGTCACATCTTTGCACAAAGGACCGATCTGATCCAGAGAGGAGGCAAAGGCCACCAGTCCGAAACGGGAAATTCTGCCATAGGTGGGTTTCAGGCCCACAATGCCGCAGTGGGACGCGGGCTGGCGGATGGAACCGCCTGTGTCTGATCCCAGAGCACCCAGGCACATGTTCGCAGCCACTGCTGCGGCTGATCCGCCGCTGGAGCCTCCGGGAATACGGTTTGTGTCCCAGGGGTTCCGGGTAATGCCAAACGCGGAGTTTTCGGTGGAAGACCCCATGGCGAACTCATCCATATTCACCTTGCCCGCCATCACAGCGCCTGCTGCTTTGAGTTTTTCCATCACCGTTGCATCATAGGGCGGTATGAAATTCTCCAAAATTTTTGATGCACAGGTCGTGCGGATTCCTTTGGTGCAGATCAGATCTTTGACAGCCAGGGGAATCCCTGTGAGCTGCGTCATATTTCCCTGTGAAATGGCCTCATCCGCAGCTTTGGCCTGTTCCATTGCCGTGTCTGCTGTCACTGTGATATAGGCTCCCACTTTGCTGTCAGCAGATTCAATGCGATCCAGTACGGCACGGGTCAGCTCGCAGGAACTGATTTCTCTGTTTTTCAGCAAATCATGAGCCGCATGAATCGTCAGTTCGTACAGTTTCATCTTTATCTTCCCTAAATATTCTTGTTTGATAAAAAGAGGGGGTTAGGGAATAAGGGGCAGGGAATAGGGGTTAGAGATTGTTTGTCAGAAAAAACTGTTTCCCAGTCCCTGTTCCCCAGCCCCTGTCCCCCAATCCCTGTTCCCCAGCCCCTTATTCCTGTTTCCACAAAGGCAGGGTAAAACGGAACACACTTCCTTTTCCCTCTGTGCTTTCCACCCATATTCTGCCCCTGTTTTTCTCTGTAAAGTCCCTGCACAGAAGCAGTCCCAGCCCGCTTCCTTTTTCGCTGCGCGTGCCCCGCGTGCTGAAATGTTCGTGCAGAGAGAACAGTTTTCCGATATTTTCCGATCTGATTCCCAAACCTGTATCTGTGACAGATATTTCCGCCTCATTGTCTTTCCGGACAGCACTTACAGATACCTCCCCGAAATCATGCGTAAACTTCAGGGCATTGGAAAGCAGGTTTCTGACAACAATCTCCATCATTTCCCGGTCAGCCCAGACCAGTATTTCCTGTCCCCCGTTATCCGGCACGATCCTGGAACTCAGCCGGATGTTTTTGCTGCGGGCCATACTTTCCGACAGACTGATATTCGGGACAATAATGTCAGAAAGTCTGACAGGCCCGGGATGAAACGGGATATGGCCGCTCTGACTCCCTGCCCAGTACAGGAGATTTTCCAGTAAATAATGAACTCCTTTGACAGACAGGCTGAGACTTTTAAGCAGTTCCGCCTGCAGGTCTCTCTCCAGTTCGGCAGGTGACTCTGTCATGATTTCAACTGTCTGCCACAGGGAACCAATGGGGCCCCGCAGATCATGGGCAATCACAGAGAAAAGCCTGTCTTTGGCAGCATTGGCCTCGCTCAGCAGTTCGTTGGCTGTTTTCAGATTTTCATTTGCCCGTTTCAGACGCAGATGCACATTCACCCGGGCATACACTTCCTCCCGCTGAAAGGGTTTGGTGATATAGTCCAAACCTCCCACCTCAAACCCTTTGATTTTGTTATCTGTATCTGTAAGCGCGCTGATAAATATGACCGGTATGTCCCTGGTTTCCTCATTGGCTTTCAGCCGTCTGCAGACCTCATAACCGTCTATTTCCGGCATCATGATATCCAGAAGAACCAGATCCGGTTTTTTTCTGGAGACAAAATCCAGGGCTTTGAATCCGTCCTTGACCATCGCAATTTTGAAGTTTCCGCCTCTGAGAATATCTGCCAGCACCTGCAGATTCTGTATATTGTCATCCACTATCAGGACGGCAAACGGAGCCTCTTCTGTCATGGCATTTTTTTCCTTGTGCATATCTTGTTCCGGTTTTTTGATCCGGTTTGTGAATTCTGCCATTAGGCAGTCTGCAATGTCAATATATTTTCTTTTGCATATACAAAAGTCCTGATCCATTTTGGGATGACTCAGGGGGCAAAAATGGGATTCCTTCATTATCCCCTTTCCTTTCGGAAAAGAGGAATATAAGGCATGCCGGGTTTTCAGTTCTCCCTTGCTCCGTCAGTGCCGACTGTATAAATCCTTGGAGTTTTCAAAACCCCAAGGGTTTCAGCATTGATTTTTTGTCAACTGCGCAACGCCTGTTTCCATTAATCTGCCTGCAGTTCTGAAGAAGCGGGATCAGAGGAGAAAAACTTGTGATTTTCCGGTTAATCTGGTACAAAAGCCCTGCCGGGATTTCTGCGCCCAACTCCCTGATCTGTGCTCCCGGCATTTCCTTGCCGAAAGAGCAGACAACTGCATCTGATCTGCATATCATAACAATTATGACAGGAATCCAAGTGGAAAAGGAGTCTTTTATGCGGAACCAAAGAAAATTGAAAAGGAGACATATCATTTACTATCTTCGGGTACTGGATCGGAACAGCGGTCAGTTGATTGGACAATTAATTGATATTACAACAGAAGGAGTAAAACTGATCAGCGAAAATCCCATCGATCCGCAAACTTTTTTACAGCTTCGGATGCTGCTGCCCGAGGAAATCAACCGGAAATCGGAGATATGTTTTGATGTGGAGAGTCTGTGGTGCAAACGGGACATCAATCCCAATTTTTTCAGCATTGGATTTGTGTTTGTTGATATTTTGCAGGAAGATGTCAATATCATCAAAAACCTGATTTACGATTTTTCCTTCCGGGACTGAAACCGGGACCCAGGGATTTTTCTGCGGCCCGATGAAATTCCCGTTGTCAAATGGGGATTCTGATTTTTTTGAGATCAAAAGGCTGATTCTGTCCGCATTATCCCTGTGCCAGCAGGTCTGCAAAATGTTCCCTGGTCCGCAGCAGATCGCGCCGATCTTGCGTGAAGATCTCCAGCGTCACGGTTTCCGCATACCCGATTCTCCTCAGTTCCCGGATGATTTCGGAAAAATCAATGTTTCCTTTTCCCACCGGAAGATGATCATCCCGTTTTCCCTTGTTGTCACTGACATGCAGATGCCGGATGCGCTTTCCTGCCATACGGAAAAATTCCTTTATCCGCTTTTTTCCTTCCTCTCTGATATGGGCATGGCCCACATCCAGCGTCATGCCCTGAGCAGGAAACATCTCAAGGAGTTGTGACATTTCTTCGGGTTCGGTAAAGGCACCCGCGACAGGCGGCATGTTTTCCAGACAGAGAAAAAGCCCGATCTCCTCTGCTTTTTGAACAACGGTCTCAAGACTTTCCAGGGCATATTTCCGGGCAGTGTCTTTGGCAATTATTCCGAGTCCGGAAATCATGCCCGGATGCAGCACCGTTTTCAAAGGTTCCAGTTCGGCTGCAGTTTCCACCGAGGCCAGCATTTCTTCCAGAGAGATCCGGCGGATGCTTTCGGTAAAATCGGCGGTGTAAACAAAGGTGGGAAGATGGCAGACCAGACCCATATTGTGATCGGCCAGGGCCTGCAGGATTTCCTTTTTCTGTTTTTGAATAACAGCGTAATGCCCCAATGGCGCATCCATTGTCAGTTCGAGATAGTCAAACCCCATGCCTGAAAAGAGTGAAATCTCATTCAGAACCGGATTGAGGGGCAGATTCATGGCTCCGTATTTCATTGTTTTTCCTTTGCTTTAAGAAACAGTCTGCTCCGGCAGGGTTTCCGCTTTTTTCACTGTATAAGGAATGAATTGTGAAATTTCGTGAAACAGTTCCGCACGGGTGACAGGCTTTGGCAGATAGCCGTGAAATCCGGCCTCTGCGATCTGTGTTTTTTCCTGCGGTGTCACATATCCTGTAACGGCAATCACCGGTATTCTTTTGTCTGTCAGAATCTGCTCTTTTATCAGTTTCAGCGAATTGTATCCATCCATCACAGGCATGCCAATATCCATCAGCACAATATCCGGCAGATTCTGTTCTGCGGCAGTGAAAGCCTCCAGTCCGTCTTTGGCTTCAAGGATGCGGACATTCATGCCCTTAAAAAATTCCCGGAACAGATCCCGGTTGTCCTCGGCATCATCCACTATCAGTATGGTTGCGTTTTCAAACACGATATTCTCATCATTTTCAGGTTCCTTCTCCCCATCTGTTTCCGGTTCCTGAGATTTTTCAGGCTCCTGCTGTCCCCTTTTTTCCCTGGCTCCCGCGTCATGCAGCACACTTTGCCCCGCCCCTGCCTCCGGGCGGGAAAAAAAGCGGGAAACTTCCTTCA
>CAZDIU010000115.1:0-14657 GCA_964505535.1 uncultured Desulfobacterales bacterium
GGAGGCAGCCGCATTCGGAAGCGGTTCATTCAGTCCAAGTTTCCGTGACACAGATCTATCCAGTTTGTCAAAAATGGCCGCTCCGATAAGCAGCAGATAGGCTTCCCGCACCCGCCCCTGATACGCGAAAAACACGGCTATCAGTCCCATCATGGCATTCATCACGGTCAGGGCATTGGGGAAAACAGAAAGAATCCTGCGCCGGAGAAGCTCATCATCCAGACACAGCTCATTCAGACACAGGGTTCCGTATTTCCGGCAGTACGCGGCAATGGAGCCGAAATTGACGCTGAGAAAAATGATTTCAATCAGAAAAAGCCCCCGGATGGGCAGATTTCCCAACCAGGAAATCCAGTAATAAAGCTGGGAGGGCGGGCCTTCCGGCACATAAAAGGCATGTGCATACAGCAGCGCACCCACCGGAGCAGCGATAACCGTTCGCAGCCGGGTGTATTCGCTGGGTTCAGGCTCCTGTCCCTGCCGAAGCGCAAAGCCGCGCATGAACCCCGCGAAACTGTCCCGAATCAGCACCGTAATGCTCATGAGCATCACAAAAATGGCGTGCAGCAGTTCAATGCGCGCATACCCGGATGAGACAAAGATCAGTTTCCACATCATGCCCGCAGCAATCAGGGGGAAAATAATGGAGTAAACAATCTTGTCCATCATCCGATCCGCAAGCGGGGCCAGCCGGGGATGGGGCTGAAACCGGGCAGCAAACCAGCCATCCACCAGATCGAAAGTCATGGAGATAAAAAGAAGGGACACGCCCAGAGTATATAATACGGGATTCCGGTTCCACATCACCCCAATGGCGCAGAGCATTCCGCCGAAAACAAGAAAAGGACGGCTGTAAACCAGAACTGTGGTTGCCTTTTTGGAAATCGTGTATTTTCGGGACATGGTTCTCCTGTTGTCAGGTTTCAGGTTTCAGTTATCGGTGTTCAGTGTTCAGTGTCCGGTGTTCAGTCTTTATTTTCCTGACACCTGAACACTGACACCTTATTATAAAAAAGAACACACTGTGTCAAGCAAAGGCAAAGTCAATACGCATATGTCATTTTGATGCGGAAGGTTCGGCCCGGCTGCTCAATGGTGTCCTGCACATTCTCCTCACCGACCGGGTCTGCATATTTTTCATCAAAAAGATTGTACAGATGTGCACTCAGGCTCAGGCCGTCTGCCACATCCTTCCATGCCAGACCGGTGTTGAACACAAAATGTTCATCTGCTGTTTGGCCCCGCGCGGTATCCCGATCACTCATGTAATTTCCTTCCATGCTCAGACTGATCCGATCTTTCCACAGGGGAAAGCAGATTTTGCCTTTGATCAAATGCTCCGGCGAATTGCTCAGTCCTTCTGAGCTTTCCTTATCCTGCACATCCTGCCAGGTGTAACTCAGCAGACCGGAAATGCCGTTTTTCAGTTTTCCGCGCACTTCGATTTCCATTCCTTTTGCCTCCATATTGTCCAGATTGGCGTAGGTCCAGACATCCTCATAATCCACCTGGGAGATCAGACCGTCAATGGTGTAATAAAAACCGGAAATGAGAAACTTGAAATTTTCCGCAACCTCCTGCTCCCATATGATTTCATATGTGCGGATTTCTTCGGGATCAAGTTCCGGACTGGAAACATCCTCAACCACATAATTCTCATACAGATTGGGCGCACGGAAAGCGGTTCCGTATATGGCTTTGAGCGCAGTTCCGGCCACAGGATGCCAGATCAGGGCCACACGGGGATTGAAGGTTTCTCCGAAAGATTCGTAGCGGTCATAGCGGATGCCGCCGTTGAAAATCAGATTTTCCGTGATCCGGATTTCACTTTGGATGAAAAAAGCCCATGAATCTTCCTTTTCGCTTTCCCTCAGCCACGGTGCATAGGGATTCTCATCATAGTTGAACATGTTCTGGTGCAGACTGTGCAAATACTCACCTCCCAGTGTCAGTCTTGTTTTTGGGCCAAGATTCAGATTCACGCGCATTTCCGAGCCAAGCCATTCGGAAAGATCCTCATCCCGATTTTTGAGGATATAGGGAACCCCCTCCGCTGTCTCCCAGTCATAGGGATATTTTCCCTCATACACATAGCGATCATAATACAGGGTGGCAAAAAGATCAGCCCATCGGTTGAGCTGCGCGCTGTACGCGGCTTCAATGTATGCCCTTTCATCCACTGTGTAAAAATCCTCATTGAAGGCTGTGTCAAAGGATGCGGCGGGAACCTCTTTTTTGTGGGTGCTGTACGCTGCGGAAAGGGAGAAATCTTTATGGGACAGGGAAAGGAAAGCCTGGGAGGAACGGTCCCCGTCTCTGCTGTCCGCGATGCCGTAATTTGTCGCGGGATCATCATATTCACTGTAATACAGATGATCTTTGCCCTGACCGGTGTAAAGACTGCCGGATGCCAGCATCTCAAAATCATTGGAAAAGCGTTTTCCACAGGTCATTCTGCCTTTGTAACTTTCATAAGCTCCGGCCTCCGCGGACATTTCAATGCCGTTTACCGCTTTTCCCTTTCGGGTGATGACATTGATGACCGCAAAAAACGCGTTGGTTCCGTACAGGCAGGAACCGGGACCGCGTGTGATTTCCACCCTTTCAATCAGGTCAATGTCTATGGGAAAATCCGTGCCGATCAAAGCCTGCTGAAAGATGGTGTCGTTGATGCGATGGCCGTCTGTCAGCAGGAGCACGCGGGTGTTCAGATCCCCCAGACGGCTGAAGCCCCGGGCACCGATGTAATGATAGTTCCGGTTATAGGTGGTATACACCCCGCTGACACTGCCGACAATCTCGGCCAGATTCCGGTATCCGTAAGTGCGAATATCCTCTGCTGTGACAATGCTCACATAGGAGGGCGCTTCCGAGGCTTTCTGCTGATATTTGGATGCGCTCCACACCATTTCCGTTTCTGTCTCAGCTTTGAGCCATTTGAATTCCTCCTCAATTTCCTGCTCAATCCTTCTTCTGCGCTCCTGATAACCCTCTTCTGCCATTCCTGGGGGAGAAAATGAGAAAATCAGGCACAGCAGGCAGAACAGGCACAGAAAAACAGGCAGACAGATCACAGTTTTTGGTTTCATGAAAGCTGTCCTTGTCCATTTCCGTTTATCCGCATGCTCAGATCCACGCTCCGGGCTGAATGGGTGAGCGCACCGCAGGAAATCAGATCCGCCCCGGTATCAGCCAAAGGAATCAGCGTTTCTTTGCTGACATTGCCGGACACCTCCACCAGGGCACGCCCCGCGATGAATGCCACAGCCTCCCGAATGCGGGGAATATCCATGTTATCCAGCATAATGACATCCGCACCAGCACCAACAGCCTCTGCGACCTCTGCCATATTGGTGACCTCCACCTCGATTTTCATGAGATGGGAAATGCTTTTGCGCAACTTTTCCACAGCATTGCGGATGCCGCCTGCTGCTGCAATGTGATTGTCCTTGATCAGCACACCGTCATACAGTCCCATGCGGTGGTTTGCGGCTCCGCCCATCCGGACGGCATATTTTTCCAGCACCCGCCAGCCCGGTGCGGTTTTCCGGGTATCCACCAGTCTTACAGGTCTGTCTTCGAGTATGCTGACAAAAGAACGGACATGGGTGGCAATGCCGGACAGTCTCTGAAGAAAATTCAGTGCCGTGCGCTCTCCCCTGAGCAGGGCGTGCAGTTTTCCCTCCAGCCGAACCACAATGCTGCCTTTCTCCACCGCGTCGCCGTCTGCATAGGCCGCATCATAGCGTATATCCGGATCCAGATGGGCAAACACCCTCCTGCCAATGTCGAGTCCGGCAATGACCAGCGATTCCTTTGCAACAATCCGGGCAGTTCCTGAAGATGCCGGGTTCACAATCGGATCGGTGGTAATATCTCCGGAGCCAATATCCTCTTCCAGCGCAATCTGTATGAGTTTTTCCGTATAATCTGCCATCATTTCTGTCAGTCCTTTTCGGGTGGGGTGAACAAATTCGGACAATATTATAGGATACAAAACTGTTTTTCAACTCCTATCACAGCAAAGATGATTTTTATTTCTTGCAGATATGCAGTCGGAAATGATAGAAAGGAACAGGATTCATTCATCCGTGACAGGGAAGTGCAGAGTCGGGACACCGGTGCAGCAGGAGGCGTCAGATGCAGAACGGAAAAAAGAAAATTCTGGTGGTGGAAGATGAGCGGTATCATATTCATGTGCTTCTGGACATCCTGAAATCTCATTACAGAGTTTCGGTATCCAAAGACGGGGAAGATGCTCTGCGGAAAGCTGCCTCACCCAATCCCCCCGATCTGATTCTGCTTGACATCATCATGTCGGGCATGTCCGGTTATGAGGTGTGCACACAATTGAAGGCTGATAAAAAAACTTCCGGCATTCCCATAATTTTTATCAGTTCCTTAAGCGAAGTCGCGGACATCGTGAAGGGTTTTTCCATCGGAGGCGTGGATTATATTCCCAAACCCTTTCAGTATGAGGAAGTTCTGGCGCGTGTGCGCACCCATCTTGCCCTGCGGGACATGCAGGCACGGCTGGAAGCCCAGAACATCCGCCTTGTCCATGAAATCGGAGAAAGGGAAAAGGCACAGGCGGATCTCCGCAAAGCCAATGAGGAACTGGAACTGCGCGTGGCGCAGCGGACTGCCCAGCTTGCGGAGGCAAATGCACAACTGGAAAAAGCCAAAAATCTGGCAGAATCCGCGAGCCGGGCCAAAACCGAATTTCTCTCCCGCATCAGCCATGAACTTCGCACGCCTCTGAGTCCCATTGTGGGAATGACCGATTTGCTGCTGATGTCAGAAAATCTGGAAACACAGCAGCGGGAATTTCTGCACGCAGTCCGGGATTCTGCTGCACATCTTTCGGAACTGATTGACGATCTGATTGAACTGACCCAGTTGGAAGCTGAAGATGCGGAACCTGTCAGCCAGTCTTTCAGTCTGGAAATGCTGCTGGAGTCGGTTGCGGAAAATCTGGAATTTGAAGCGGAAAGCAAAGGTCTGGAAATGACGTGGCAGATGGCTCCGAACATTCCGGATTCCCTGAGAGGGGATCCGGATCGTGTGGAGAAAATTCTGATGAAACTGGGCGGAAATGCTGTCAAATTTACAGAAAAAGGCGCAGTTCACATTTCTGCTGTCCTTGCGGGAAAAGAGGAAAACAGGATAACCGTCCGGTTTTCCGTAAAAGACACGGGTATCGGCATTGCTTCGGAAAAACTCGCACATCTGTTTGAGGATTTTACGCAGGCGGACAGCTCCTCCACCCGTGAATACGGCGGCATGGGACTGGGGCTGACTTTGGTGAAACGCATAATCACCCTGATGCAGGGCAGACTCTGGGCAGAAAGCAGGGAAGGGGAAGGAAGCATTTTTCATTTCACTTTGCCATTTTCAGTTATCGGGGAACAGTAATCAGTTATCAGTTACCAGCTATCACGGAACAGTGAAGACAACTGACAACTGGTAACTGTTAAGTGTCGGAGGAATCATGGAATACTGGGATCAGGAAAAGGAAAGTATGCGCCGGGAGGAAATCGGGCAGGTGCAGTTGGAGAGGCTGCAGTCCACTTTGAACCGGGTGTATAAGAATGTCCGGCATTACCGGAACACTTTTCGGGAGACGAATTTCATGCCTGAGGATTTCCGGACTCTGGATGATCTGCGGAACCTGCCCTTTATCACCCGTCAGGTTCTGATGGAAAACTATCCCTACGGAATGTTTGCTGTTCCTCTGCGGGAAGTGGTGCGTCTGCACGCGCCTGTGCTCAATCAGGATGATCCGGTGGTCATGGGATTTACGCGCACGGATCTGAAAAACTGGGCCGAACTCATGGCACGCAATCTCACAGCCGCGGGACTGACCAAAGATGATGTCATACAGGTTTCCCCCACTTTCGGGATCATGACCGGTTCCTTTGGTGTGCAGTTGGGAGCACAGCTTATCGGTGCGTCTGTGATTCCCATGCCCGGAGGCAAATTTCCCGCGCAGGTGAAAATCATGCGGGATTTCCGCACCACCGCGATTGCGGCCACCCCGACTTTTGCCCTGGGACTGGTCAGATCCATGGAGGAAATGGGGGTGGAACCCAATACCCTGTCACTGAAATGCGGCATCATCGGATCAGAACCCTGGTCTGAAATGCTGCGCGCGGAACTGGAATCCAGACTGCACATCACGGTGACAGACACCTACAGCCTTGCGGAAATCTTTGGTCCGGCAGTGGCATGGGAATGCCCGGAGAAAAAAGGACTGCATATCAGCGAGGATCATTTCATTCCGGAAATCATTGATCCGCAGACAGGGGAAAACCTGCCTCCGGGCAGAGAGGGGGAACTGGTCATCACCACCATTTCCAAACAGGCTTTTCCCCTGATCCGTTTCCGCACCGGAGACATCTCCAGCATCACATATGAACCATGCGCATGCGGACGCACCCACTGCCGTCTGTCGCGGATCAGCAAACGCTGTGATGAAGCCTTTGTCATGAACGGAAGCCGCATTGTTCCGGATCAGGTTGGCCGGGTTCTGACCCGTGTGACCGGAAAAGAACAGCTTTTCCAACTCCTGATTGAACGCCAGGATGCAAGGGATCGGCTGACCGTGCTGGTGGAAATCTCAGATTCCATCTTTTTTGATGACATGAACCGGCAGCGGCGTTTTGTGGATGAACTGCGCCGGGTCATTTCCGAATCTCTGGGATGGGAAGTGTCTGTTAAACTCGTCGAACCCGGAACCTTTGATCCCCATCAGCGGATTGCGGATCAGCGGGTTTTTGCCCATGTCATATGAGTTGGGATTTTTGCCGAAAAATTTGACCTGCTGCTGTAGGTCCGGTTTTGTTTTTCAGATGCCCGGAACAGACACTTCTTCCCTTTCAGGAGGAAATCCATGATTTTTTCAAAATTCATCCTGATCAGGGGCAGAGTTCTGTCTGGGATCATTTCTCCGGTGTGAAGTGCAGAGAAGAAAGAGCAGCAGTCCCCCAAGCATCATTATTGCCCCAAAAGAGAAGATTTTGCGCATTTCAAAGAGATCCATGAGAATCCCTGCCAGAAACGCACCGGCCATCATACCCATACTGTGGCCCATGGTCAGCAGGGCCATAACTGAGCCCATAGCCTTTGTCTGTGCGCCCTTTTGCACAGCAATGGCCATGAGCGGCGCCATGGACATGCTGCCGCCGAGTCCGAACAGAATATTCGCGGAGAACAAATCCCGGAATCCTGCTGACCATTCAAACAGGAACATGGAACATGCCACAAGCAGCCCGCCCATCGTAATCATCCCTTTTTTGTTTCTCCTGTCCGCAATGTATCCCATGGGAATCTGCAAAGCTCCGCTGGTAAAAACGCCCACCATGACCAGCACACCGATCGAAGATGCGGAAAGTTTAAATTCCGCACTGGCAAAGACCGGCAGAAATCCCCAGATGATGCCGATGCAGGCTGTATACACAAAGCGGAACAGGACAATGCCGTCAATTTCTCTGTCTTTCATCAGCATCATCCAGGGAACCGGAGGCCGCCCCCGTGAACTCATCTGTTCCGAACCAATAGGCGGCAGAAGAATCAGACTGAACAGAAAACTGAACAGAGACAGAACTCCCATAGTTATGAAAGCCGTGTTCAGTCCGAAACGGTCGCTCAGGGTTCCGCCAAGCAGGGGGCCGATGCTCAGACCGATAAAGGTGGACATATTGAACAGGCCCATGATAAAACCTTCCCTTTTTTCCGGTGTAAGATCCCCCACATAAGCCTGTGTCACAGGCCAGATCATGGCAGAGGCTATGCCCTGTATGAAACGGATGGCAATCAGCATTTCCACACTGTTTACCGTGATAAAGGCAAAAGATACAAGGCTGTATCCCAGCAGTCCCGTGACAATGAAGGGCTTGCGGCCCCGTCTGTCTGAATATCTTCCGAAATAGGGCAGAAAAAAAGTCCGGGACAGGGAAAAGGCTCCGAAAAGCAACCCGATATAAATGCCGCCGGCTCCCATGTCATGCGCGTACACAGGCAGAAGGGGAACCACAATCCCCACACCCGTGATGGTGGTGAATATGGAAAAAAAGAGTGTGGCAAATATCTTTTTTTCCGCTTTTTGCATCTGTGCTGTCATAGTGTGCTGTCTGTCTTTCCTCTTGTAACTCACCCTGCGCACTTCCGTCATACCGACGAAACTCGGTATCCGGAACTGACTGAAAATACTGGATTCCGGCTTACGCGGGAATGACGGGTCAGGGAGACAACTTCCCGGTTTTTGGAAGATCGGTGCAAGATAAGTTGTAATCTTTTTTTGCATCAGGCACAAGGCCCGTATGAATGCTGCTGGGTTCAATATCAGACCTTTGGTTTTTGATCAAAGGATTAAACAGCAAAATTTGTGAAAACCCTGCTTGACAGAATCCCGCATTCATTGTAACCCTTCAGTGATTCTTTCAAACCTTATTTTCTGACACCCTTTTCTATCCGGAAACAGTCTATGGATTTCAACCCCTGCATGAAGCACAAGGTGGTGCGCAAAACGGTACGGGAATTTGCCGAAACCGAACTTGCGCCCATTGTCTATGATATGGATCGGGAAGCCCGTTTTCCCCGGGAAGTGACGGAAAAAATGCGGCCTCTGGGTTTTTTCGGTCTCCAGACACCCAGAGAATACGGCGGAACCGGAACTGACAGCATCAGTTATGCCATTGTCATTGAAGAACTTTCCCGCGTCAGCGCTGCTGTTGGACTCTGCGTTACAGTACACAACAGCGTGGGCGCATACCCCATTGCCAGATTCGGCACGGAAACCCAGAAAAAACGCTTTCTTCCCGCGCTGGCCAGCGGGGAACGGATCGGGGCCTTCTGCCTGACCGAAGCCAATGCAGGTTCAGACGCGGGCGGTGTGGAAACCCACGCAGTAAAGGACGGGGACGGCTATGTGATCAACGGCACAAAAATCTTTGTCACCAACGGCGGCGTGTGCGGCACAGCTTTGGTGTTTGCCGTGACCGATCCGGACGATGCCCGGCGCAGGGCCAGCGTGTTTGTGGTGGAAAGCGGAACTCCGGGTTTTTCAGTGGGAGAAATCGAAGACCTGTGCGGAATGCGCGCCAATCCGGTTTCCTCTCTGTTTTTTGAGGACTGCCGGGTTTCAGATGCGCATCTGCTGGGACATGCCGGAGACGGCATCAAAATCGGGCTGGCTGCTCTGGATACCGGCAGAATCGGCATTGCAGCGCAGGCTCTGGGCATTGCCCAGGCTGCGTTTGAGGCATCTGTGCGCTATGCCAAAGAACGGCAGCAGTTTGGCAAACCCATTTCCGCATTTCAGACCATACAGAATTATCTTGCTGACATGTCAACCGAAATTGATGCAGGCCGTCTCCTGCTCTACCGTGCCTGTGCGTACAAGGATGCAGGCCGTTCCTTTGGTGCGGAGGCAGCCAAAGCCAAACTCTTCTGCAGCGGACTGGCAAAAAAGGTCACGGATCTGGCTGTCCAGATTCACGGCGGTTACGGATACAGCAAAGAATATGACGTGGAGCGCTATTTCCGGGATGCCAAAGTCACGGAAATCTACGAGGGAACCAGCGAAGTGCAGCGCATGGTCATTGCCCGTGCCGTTCTCGCGCAGCCGGTGTGACAATTTGTGACTGATGTTACGTCATCATCGTCATACCGGAGAAAGCCGGTATCCGGAAATGATTGAAATTACCGGATTCCGATTTTCATCAGAATGACGGCGAATACAGTAACCTGCTGATTTTTGAAAGAGCGTCGTAATATCAGTTTGTAATATGGAGAATTCTTCATGAAACGGTATTTCAACATCGCCGGTCCCTGTCTGCCGGAAAAACACTATATGATTCCCTCGGAACACCGTATCAAAGGTCTGAGGGAACTCATTGATCAGGAACAGTATTTTGTCATCCATGCCGCACGGCAGTCCGGCAAGACCACGTTGCTGCTGGATATGGTGAACCGGTTGAACAGTGAAGGTCAGTATCATGCCCTTTACTGTTCCCTGGAATCCTTACAGGAAGTTACCGATCCGAAAGAGGGGATCCCGGGTATCGTCCGTGAAATAGCCAATGAAATCGAAATCCATGCCGATCTCGATAAATCTGTTTTTCTGGAAAATGCGGATGATGCCGATTATACTGCTGTTTTGAGGATGTCCCTTTTCCGGCTCTGCCAATCCCTCACAAAACCTCCGGTGATTCTGTTTGATGAAGTGGACTGTCTGTCAAACGGAACACTCATCGCATTTCTGAGGCAGCTCAGGTACGGCTATATCAACCGCAGCCGTGCGCCCTTTGTCCATTCCATCGGATTAATAGGAATGAGAAACATCCGGGACTACAAAGGCAGAATCCGGGAGGACCGGGAAACACTTGGCAGTGCCAGTCCCTTCAATATTGTCACCAAAGCCCTGACTTTGAGGAATTTCACAAAAGAGGAGGTTGCGGAACTTTATCATCAGCACACAGAGGAGACCGGTCAGGTGTTTCCCCCAGATGTCACTGATTCTGTTTATCATTACACGCAGGGACAGCCATGGCTGGTCAATGCTGCGGCAAGGGAGATTGTAACCGAGATTCTGGAATCGGATTACACAAAAGCGATACACACTGAGCATGTTGAAAAAGCTGTTGAAACCATTGCCCGCCGCCGGGACACCCATATTGACAGTCTGCTGGAAAGACTGAAAGAGGATCGGGTGCGGAAAATTGTGGAACCTGTGATTGTCGGCGAAGAAAAAGGCTTTGATTTCACAGATAATGATTACCAGTATGTTCTGGATCTGGGCATACTGAAAAATGAAAAAGGTGTTCTGCTGCCGTCCAATCCGGTTTATGCGGATGTGATGATCCGGAAACTCAGTTCCGAACCCCAGATGACGATGGATTCAGCGAACTTTCCGCCCCATGCCCCTGCTTATATGACTGCCGGAAAACTGGGCATGAAAAAACTCCTGACAGACTTTCAGAATTTCTGGCGGGAAAACTCGGAGATATGGCAGGAAAGATTTCAGTACAGGGAGGCCGCACCACACCTGATTCTCATGGCTTTTCTGCAAAGGGTCATCAACACGGGCGGAAGAATTGATCGGGAAATGGCAACCGGCAGGGGGCGGATTGATCTCTGCATTCATTATGAAAATCACCGCTATCCGGTGGAAATCAAAATCCGCAGAGACAAAAACACACTGGAAGAAGGCAAAAAGCAGTTGGCCGGATACATGGACACGCTCGGATGCGAGGAGGGCTGGCTGGTCTTTTTTGACAGGAGAAAGAAAACGCCGTGGAAAACCAAACTGTTCTGGAAAACCGCAAAATATGAACACAGGACTGTCCACGCTGCGGGGTGTTAGGCAATTTTTGAAAATGAACTGTGAAGAAACAAAAGAAAATCCTTTTTTGCTGTTGACAGAAACGCAACATTCCGAATCCTCTCCGAACTGCTGTGCTTTTCGTGATGAGAAAGCAGGGGTATGGCTTTATCATGCCAACTGCATGGAATTTATGGATATGCTTATCAGCAAATATCCGGAAGGCTGTTTTGACATGATCTTTGCTGATCCGCCCTATTTTCTGTCCAATGGCGGCATTACCTGTCAGGCCGGAAAAATGGTGAAAGTGGATAAAGGGCAGTGGGACAAATCCAAAGGACCTGAGATGAATCATGAATTCAATCTGGCATGGCTTTCCCGATGCCAAAACATACTCAAACTTAATGGAACCATCTGGGTGTCCGGAACCCATCATGTGATTCACTCTGTGGGGTATGCCATGCAGCAGATTGGAATGAAACTTCTCAATGACATAACCTGGGAAAAACCCAATCCGCCCCCGAATCTGTCCTGCCGGTATTTCACCCATTCCACAGAGACAATTATCTGGGCCGCGAAAAATGAAAAAGCAAAGCACTGTTTCAATTATGATATGATGCGCGAGATCAACAATGGCAAACAGATGAAATCCGTTTGGACTATGACCGCGCCTAACAGTGAGGAAAAAAAATTTGGAAAACATCCGACACAGAAGCCCGTGCAGCTTTTGGAAAGAATTCTTCTGGCAGGCACACTTGAGGGCGATTGGGTGTTTGATCCCTTTTCCGGAAGTTCCACAACCGGTGTTGCATCTGTCAAACTGGGAAGAAAATTTGTCGGGTGTGAACTGGAAACAGAATTTGTGAAACTGTCTGCAAAACGTCTTGAAATGGCAGTCAGTCAAAAGGCATCCTGCCTTGATTTTACAACAGAAACCACTCCACAGAAACAAAGCCCATGCTTAAACTTATCGTTTGCATGAAATACAGAAAAACCGGATTTTTTGGAAAAATCCGGTTTTTGCAACTCACAGATGCAAGGCTGACAGAATACTATGCCCATGCTTAAACTAATCGTATGTATGAAACAGGTGCCGCTGGTTTCCGAGCTTCCCTGGGATTCCCGCACAGGAACCCTGAAACGGGAACTGGCTGACGGCATGATGAATCCCGCGTGCAAACATGCACTGGAAGCCGCACTTATGATGAAACTCCGCTACGGCGCGCATATCACAGCATTGACTATGGGGCCGCCGATGGCAGAGGAAATCCTGCGGGAGGCTGCGGCTATGGGTGCGGATCGGGGCATTCTCCTGTCTGACAGGCGCATGGCCGGAGCCGACACGCTTGTGACTTCTTACACCCTTGCCTGCGCGATCCGGAAACAATGCCCGGATTTTGATCTGATTCTCTGCGGGTGTTATACCAGCGACAGCGAAACCGCGCAGGTCGGCCCTCAACTGGCTGAAGAACTCCATATTCCCGGCGTCGCGTATGTGGAAGATTTGGAACTCAAAGGCCGGACTTTGACAATGCAGCGGGAATCTGATGATTTTCTGGAAACGCTGGAAATGGATCTCCCCGGACTTGTCACCATCAGCACCCGGAAATTTGCGCCCCGTTATCCTTCTCTTGCCGGTTTGCAGGATGCGTTTGATCAGGCTGATATTGTCACGCTCCGCGCGGATGAACTGGACGCGGATCTCAGCAGCATCGGACTGAAAGCCTCGCCCACAAAGATCGTCAAAGTATCCTCTCCCACAGCACAAAAGCGCAACATTGTGCTGAAAGGCGCGGTCAAAAAAGTGGTGGATGATCTGTTTGAACAGTTCGGGGACCGACTCAGCGGTGCAATGGGAAAAGATCTGAAAAGCCACGAACATGCGGAACTCTGCGAGGAAGAATGAACAGAAAAAGTATATGGGTGTTCGGAGATTACCGGAATTATTTCCAAAACCGCGTCACGCTCCAGTTGATTGCCCGTGCCAAGGAACTGGCCCCGTCCATTGACGCTGAAGTCTGTGCGCTGGTATTGGGAAATAATGTGGATGAGTATGTGGGCGAGTATATAGCGCACGGCGCAGCCAAAGTCTATGTCACGGATCATCCGGCTTTGACACATTACAATGTGGAAACCTACGCGTTTCTGGCGCAGAAACTGATTTCCAAATACCATCCGGAAATTTTTCTGGTGGGCGCCACCTGGTTTGGCCGGGAGTTTGCCCCGCGTGTTGCCAAAGCCCTGAAAACCGGACTGACCGCAGACTGCATTGATCTGAATATCAATGAAAAAGGGCTGCTGGTGCAGACCGCGCCTTCCTTTGGAGGCAATCTGCTCGCGGAAATCGTGACACCAGAAGCCCGGCCCCAGATGGCGACTGTCCGGCCCGGAACCTTTGCGGAACTGCCCCACAATTACCAGGCTGAAGGAGAGATTATCCGGATTCCTCTGCCGGAAAACATGCCAGCGCCCAAAGTTCGCATGATCCGTTCCGAACGACTGCCCCAGCGGGAGCAGCGTCTGGAAGATGCGGACATTGTGATCTGCGGGGGCAGAGGCATGGGCAGCAAAACAAAATTCAAAAAACTGCTTGAACTGGCGCGTCTCATGGATGCGGAAGTGGGGGCAACCCGGCCTGTGGTCTATGCGGACTGGATTGGACATGATGCGCTCATCGGACAGGCAGGCAGACATATCAGTCCGAAGATTCTGTTTTCTTTCGGCATCAGCGGCGCGATCCAGCATACAGCAGCAATTCATGATGCGGATTTCATCATTGCCGTAAACAAAAATCCCAATGCCACCATGATGAAAATTGCAGATGTCGCAATTGTGGCTGATGCCAGTCAGGTCTGCTCCGCACTGATCCGGGAACTGAAGCAGCGGATTCGGAATTGAAGGCACATTCCGAATAAATTAGGGAAATATATTGATTCCGTTTTGGAAAGGAAGGATATAAGAATGAAAAAAAGGAAACTGAAAACCGTAACCGCAGTTGTCTGCTGTCTGATCATACTGGCCATGCCGGTACAGTCACACGCATTTCTTGACCTTTCTTTTGATATTCTGTCTTTCGGTCCCTTGTCTTTGGGACTCAGTATTCCTCTCAGGGGGGCTTTGGGACTGATTGGAGCAGGTCTGCTGGTAGGGTCTGCCATATGCTATTTTTATGCTTCTTCAGAAAAAAACTATACAGCTTCCTATACGGAACCATCCCCACCAACAAAGATTGAGAATTCCTATACTAATGCTCCGTCCATAGTAAAGCATGTGCGAGTGACAGTGAAACCGGGGGATCATTACCGGGGGTACGCTCTTGAGGCCGTGCTGATTA
>CAZDIU010000116.1:0-14416 GCA_964505535.1 uncultured Desulfobacterales bacterium
GCCAGTTTCCGGTATGCTTTTTTGATCTCATCATCAGAAGCGCTTTTGCTGACACCCAGCATTTTGTAATAATCTGTTTCAGCCATTTTCATCTCCGTATTTCAGCGTGCACAGTTTTGTGCAAATGTCATTTCTGTGAGTTGGGCATAAACCCCAAATATATTCATTTTTAATCATGTTGACCACTTATAAAAATAAGTTTTTCAGAATATTCTGTCAAGACATAAGGAAAGCAGGCTCTTTTCTGTGCGCATGAAAGTCAGCAACGTTTGTAAAAAAAATGTAAAAACAGCAATAATCATCTGAATCAGGCATTGATTATGGTATCATATTTAAACTGTTCCAAAAAGATGTCCGGATTGAGGCTTTGGAAGAATAACTGCTGAATACGTAACCCTGAATACTGACATCTGAAACCTGACACCTTCAGAAAAAAGAGGCTATCCATGAAAAACGATCTTCATACCTTTCATATCCCTGTCATGGGACTCGGTCATTCCGCAGACACACCCATCCGGGTGGCTCCTTTTGGCATATCCTCCGTGATTTCCATTGTGGAAGATTTTCTTCTTGAAAAGATACGCGGGTATTACTGCAAACTTTTTGATCTTCCTTTCCAGCCCATCGGAAAGGAGGAGACTGACGGCAGGGCCAGGCGGATTACCGCCTATCTGAACACCGTGCAGGAGATCGTGGGCATAAAAATGGAAAAAATGAAAGCCCTTCCCTTTTTTGCGGAAAACGACAAAAAGAAATATTTTGATCTGCTGCCCGAAGAATCGCGGCTCAAGACAGAATACAGACGGCTGATCAGCATGACAGAAGGGCCGGAAAGGGATGCAGCCGCAGCGGAACTGACGCAAAAAATGAAACCCGGTTCCATTGATGTGAATATCATGGTTAAACTGGATAACCTGCGATATGACCGGAACGGCAACTCTCTGGGTGAGGAATTCAGCGATGCCAAAGCCGCGCTGAGGGGATATGCGGAAAGCTGCCTGGAATCGTCCATTGTGTTTTCCGCGGGTATGAACAAAAGTCTTTTTTCGTATATGTCCCGCTTCCCGGATTTCTACCGGGATGAACAGGGCAGAACCCGGAAAAAAATCATCATCAAGGTCAGTGACTTCCGCTCCGCGCTGATTCAGGGGCGGTTTCTCGCGAAAAAAGGACTGGAGGTATACGAATACCGCATTGAATCCGGGCTGAACTGCGGAGGCCATGCCTTTGCCACCAACGGCATCATTCTCCCCTGTGTGGCAGAGGAATTCCGGAAAAACCGGGATCAGCTTCGCACCGAGTTCCGGGAGAGCATTGCGCAGTATTATGCGGAAAAGGGCTGGAAACACACAGAACCGGAAGATGGATTTCCCCTTGTCACCATACAGGGCGGTATTGGTGTGCATGGCGAAGCCATGCGTCTGCGGGAGGATTTCGGCATGGATATGACCGGATGGGCCAGTCCCTTTCTGCTGGTTCCCGAAGCCACTCCGGTGGACAGTCCCACCCGTATGCTTCTGGCAAAAGCCGGTGCAAAAGACCTGTATCTGAGCAATGCTTCGCCCTTCGGAATTCCTTTCAACAATGTCCGCCGGACCGGTTCCGAACGCTGGACCCAGCAGATGGCGGAAGGCGGAAAACCTGGTTCTTCCTGTCCCAGACGCCTGCTGGCATCGAATACAGAATTTTCCGAAAACCCCATATGCACTGGTTCCCGGCAGTTTCAAACCCGGAAACTGGAACAGATCCGTCACTCGGATCTGACTCCGGCTGCAAAGGAGCGGCGCTCGAAGGAGATTACGCAAAAGGTCTGCCTGTGCGAACATCTGGGAAACGGTGCGCTGATCGCGCTGGGAATTGCGGAAGAGAAAGACTCTCCCCCGTGCGTATGCCCCGGCCCCAATATCGAATGGTTTGACAGAACCTACACCCTCAAAGAAATGGTGGATCATATCTATGGCCGGGGCCCCTCCCTTGTTTCAGCAGAACGTCCGCATATGTTTGCCAAAGAGATCATGCTCTATGTGGATTATTTTGAAACGCAGGCCCAAAAATGTACGGGAAGCCCCAAAGAAATGAAGGCATTGGAAGAATTCAAAGACAATCTTGCCCACGGAATTTCCTTCTGTCTGGAAATCGCAAAGAGAAAGCCTTATCCCGGAGAAAATCTTGCCTCGCTTGCAGCGATTGCGGAACGGGAAAATCTCCGTCTGAAATCCCTTTATCTCCTGTGCAGCACAAAGGCGAAGATAAAAGAAATGATGGAAAAGGGCATGACGCCTCCCGCTGAACCCATGACGCTGTCCGCTTCTGCTGCCTGACTCGGCAGCCCTGTTTCACACAGCGCGATTTTTGGCAGAGTTTATTCATGACTGACAGTGTTTCAGGTTCGGACAGAAAATTTTCCAGCAGAGAGCACAGCGGAGACAGGGGAAAAGAACAGAAAAAAACCTGTGTTCCCTGTGAAAAATCTGGTTCTTCAATAGACCTCTTTCCAAAGTCAACTTTTATGTAATAAAATCAAGGGAGCAATTCCCACTTTTGCAAGAGGTCTAATCTGTTTTGCGGAAACACCGGATTCCGGTTTTCGCGGGAATGACGTCATGCCTGCGAAAGCAGACATCCGGAAAAATTTCCCGCAAAAATCCCTGAAGAACCGGAAATCTTTGCTGTCAATGGGAAACTCCTGCGGGTTACTGTCAGTCAAAACTGACCATTTCCCGTTTTTCATGTCAAATCCAAACTTTTCAACTGATTCCGTCCACTCCGTTTGGCCTCATACAGGGCACGGTCGCTGCCGTTGATCAGGGTTGAGGGGGTGGTATGGAGAGAGGGGATGATGGTGGCCGTGCCAAGACTGACAGTGAGATAAATCCCTGTTTTGGAATAACTGTGCGGAATGCGAAGGGATTCAATTCTTTTCCGCATGGTGTCAGCCACAAAGACTGTTCCCTCCCTGTCGGTTTTGGGAAGGATGGCAGCAAATTCCTCACCTCCGTAACGGGCCACCAAATCCGAGGGACGGCTGACGGATTCGGATAGAGTGATTGCCACCTTCCGGAGGCAGTCATCTCCTGCACAGTGGCCGTAATTGTCGTTGAATTTTTTGAAATAATCAATGTCAATCATAATCAGGGACAGATAAGATGCCTCCCGAACGGCCCGCTTCCATTCCTGTTCCAGAAATTCATCAAAACGCCGACGGTTGGGAATCCCGGTCAGACCGTCAAGGGCGGAAAGATGTTCCAGCATATCCCTGTGCCGTTTCAGTTCCAGATGGGTCCGCACACGGGCTTTCACGATGGGCATGCTGAAAGGCTTGGTGATATAATCCACGGCTCCGGCTTCCAGCCCTCTGGTTTCATCCTCCTCATTGCTCATGGCAGTGATAAAAATTACCGGGATGTTTCCTGTTTTGCTGCTGTTTTTCAGTTTTCGGCATACCTCATATCCGTTCATATCCTCCATCATGATGTCCAGGAGAATCAGATCCGTATCGCTTCCCGCAATTTTCAGCGCCTGTTCCCCTCCGGTGGCAAAGGAAATCTGATACTCCTCCTTTAATGCATTTCCCAGAACTTTGATATTGGCAGGTTCATCGTCAACAATCAATATTCTCTGCTTTTTATTCATGATTCCATTCTCCTCCGGGAGAAATGTTCAATTGCTGTGCGATGATCTTCAATTGCCCCAAAGCTGAATCAAAATCAAGGGAATTCATATGGGATTCCAGTTTTTCCAATGCCTGTTCCGGTATCAGACCGGGCAGTTCCTGTTTCAGGACACTGAAATATGTTTCTGCGTCCAGATCATTTTTTTTCAGCAGTTCCGCAAATTCTTTCATCAGCATTGCGGTTTTTCCGCATTCCGGAAAACCTGCCGGCTTTTCGCAAACCTGCTTTTCCTCTTTCAGCGTTTTCGCAGAAAGCACCAGGTTCCCAAGGGCATTTTCAAAAACGGAAAGCGCAGCCGGAAGTCCGGCCCTGTCTTTTTTCCGGAGACAGTTCTCCAGATCAAGCGCAGTTCTGTAAAGTTCACCGGCAGAGAGATTTCCGGCAACTCCTTTGATGTTATGGGCAGAGCGGAAGGCTGTTTCCCAGTCTTTTTTCCTTACAGCCTGGCGGATATCCCGGGCCGCATCCGCATGGGTTTCGGCAAAATCCCGCAGCAGTCGGATGAGCAGTTTCCAGTTTCGGATCCTTCTGATCGCGGCACCAATGTCTATTCCGGGAACAGCTTCAGGGACTGTTTCGGAACCTTCCGCTGCGGATTCCGGAAGGATGCTGTCTCCTGTCTCCGGCACAGTGTCACCCGACGGGAGAACCCATTGGGACAGGACGGAAAAAAGGCGTCCGGTGTCAATGGGCTTGGTGACATAATCATTCATTCCGGCTTCCAGGCATTTTTCCCTGTCCCCTTTCATCGCGTGCGCGGTCATGGCAATGATCGGCAGTTCCCGCCATTGGGGATTCTCCCGGATCAGGCGGCTGGTCTGATATCCATCCAGTCCCGGCATCTGCACATCCATCAGCACAGCATCCCAGGCAGATATCCGGAGTGATTCCAAAGCTGCAGCCCCGTTATCCGCGGTTTTCACCACTGCCCCGGCAGCCTGCAGAATCTCGGTGGCAACCTGCTGATTGATCAGATTGTCCTCCACAAGCAGAATCTGTCTGCCCCTGAGGAAATTTTTCCAACTGTTTTTTTTGCGTTCAGATGATTGAACAGTTGCATCTCGGCCGGTTCCCTCCTGGTTGAAAATATCCATGAGTGTATCAAAAAGAACAGACTGTTTGACCGGTTTGATCAGAAAGGCACTGGCTCCGGCAGCCTGGGCACGCTGCATGATTTCCTCTCTGCCAAAAGCTGTCATCATGATCACGGGTATTTCAGAAATTCCGGGTGTCTGCCGTATCTGCTCCGTCGCTGTGATGCCGTCGGTGCCGGGCATGCGCCAGTCCAGCAGGACTGCATCATAAGGTTCTGCATCCGGCGCGTGTTTCAGTTTTTCAATGGCTTCTTCCGCAGAACCGGCCGATACTGCGGTGCAGGAGAAAGAATTCAGCATCTCAGAATAAATATGCCTTGATGTCTGATTATTGTCAACCACCAGAATCCTGCGGCTGCGCAGGCGTTCGGGTACAGGGGAAGGCCGGTTTCCGTTTCCCGATTCCAGTCCGAATTCGGCAGTGAAATAAAAGATGCTCCCTTTTCCCCCTTCACTTTCCGCGCAGATATCACCGTTCATCATCCGTACCAGTTCTTTGCATATGGTCAGACCCAGACCGGTTCCCCCGTATTTCCGGGTGGTGGATGCATCAGCCTGGGAAAAGGAGGTGAACAGAAAGGGCAGAAAATCCCGGTCAATTCCGATGCCGGTGTCAGAGATTTCAAAACGCAGTCGCACCTTTTTTTCTTCGGCCCGAATCAGCGATGCCCTGACCACCACTTCGCCTTTGCTCGTGAATTTGACCGCATTGCCGGTCAGGTTGATCAGTATCTGGCTCAGTCGCAGGGAATCGCCCATCAGCGCACAGGGAACATCCGGTGCGATACAAATTGCCATTTCAATCCCTTTTTCAGCCACCCTGCCGGAAAAAATGTCCGAAAGACTGTCCATGACAGTGCGCAGACTGAAAGATCTGCACTCCAGTTCCAGCCTGCCTGCCTCAATTTTGGAAAAATCAAGGATATCATTGATAATTCCCAGAAGTGAGTGTGCGGAAGTGTGAATCTTGCCCAGATAATCCTCCAGTCTGGGATCCAGATCGGTTTTGAGCGCCAGTTCGGTGAGCCCGATAATGGCATTCATGGGGGTGCGGATCTCATGGCTCATATTGGCCAGAAAATTGCTTTTGGCTTTTGTGGCGGCCTCGGCAGCCTCTTTGGCGATCTTGAGTTCCTCACTGCGTTTCCTCTGGGTGATATCCTGGAACATGCCCTCATAAAACAGGGGCGATCCGTTTTCATCCCTGATCAGGCGGGCATTGAGGGACACATCAATGATATTGCCGTCTTTGCGGTAAAAACGGGTTTCAAAACTCCTGACCGATCCCTCTGTCTCAATCTTCCGCCGGAATTCATCCCTGTCCCGGGGATTGACATAGAACTGTGTTTTTACATTTGTTATGCTTTCAAGAATTTCTTTCTCTGAAGCATAACCCATGAACCGTACCATGGCCGGATTGACTGTAATCAGTCTGCCATCAGGCGTGCTCTGAAAAAAGCCTTCGGTCGCGTTTTCAAAAATGCTCCGGTATTTTTCCTCAGATTCCCGCAGAGCCTTTTCGGCCTGGCTTCGCTCCCGGATTTCCGTCTGCAGTTCCTGATTGATTTTTGCCAGTTCGGCTGTCCGCTTCCGCACACGGGCTTCCAGTTCATTGTGTGCGGTTTTCAGCGCAGCCTCAGCCTGCTTGCGCTCCGATATGTCACTGGCAATGCAGAGCATTCCGGAAACTTCACCATCCGGGCTGCGCAGTGCGTTGACCGTCATGCTGACCGGAAAGCGTGCCCCTTCCTTGCGGATAAAGGTCCATTCCAACTGCTCCGCACTTCCCTGCAGCGCATACTCAAACAGCACATCCACAGCCCCGCTGATTCGGCCGCTGTATTCAAAGCTGGTGGTGCTCCCTCTGGCATCCAGTACCGATTCCAGAAATATTTCAGGCGTCTTTTTCCCCACCATCTCTTCAGTTTTGTAACCGAGCAGATTTTCCGCACCGGTGTTGAAAATGGTGATAATTCCTGAGCGGTCTGTGGCGACAATGGCAATCTGGGTGGCAGAATTGAGCACTGCCTTGCGCTGTTCATTGGTTATCTGGAAACGCCGGAGAATTTTTTCGGTTTCCTCAAACTGGCGCACGACCAGACTGGCTGTGATCTCCGCAGCCTCGCGGGAGACCCGGATCTCCTGCCTCAGGATTTCGTTTTCCTCCATCAGATCCCGGAAGGAGCTTCTGAAGGCCATGGATGCAAGTGATTTCATTCTTTCGGAAACACTGCTCAGCACTTCAGCAGGCTGAGCGTTTTGGAGGGATTGTCTGCCAGTGTTGTATGCACAGTGCATACCAGGCACGCGTCAAAAGACCGGATGATATGCCCCACTTCCACAGGATTTTCCCTGTCCGAAACCGCAGTGCCAATCAGTGCTTCTTCCCACGGTCCCCGAATCCCCTGTCCGTCCCGCGGGGAAGCATTCCATGTTGTGGGGGAAATGATCTGGTATTTTTCGATTTTTTCATTTCTGATCTTCACCCAATGCCCCAGCGCTCCTCTGGATGCGCCGGTCAGTCCGAAACCTTCTCCTGATGCGATTTCTTTGTAATTGCGGAAGAAAATCTCCCTGTCCTGCGCAATTTCACTCAGCCACTGATCCAGCACCGGAAGCAGAAGCGCGGGTCTGATTATGCGGGCCATCTGCCGGACAAAAACACTGGGGCCGTTTTCCCTGACAAGATCGGTAAACAGTGGATGCCGCGCGATCAGCAGTTCTGCCAGGGGACCGGTTTCCGCTGGCAGACCGTCATAGCGGGGGGCCTTGGCCCATGTGTATTTTTCCCCTTCGCTTCCCGTGGCATAGGGAACAGTGAGACTCTCAAGGGGATGCTGTCCGGCCTTTTTGTCCCGGAACCAGGAACAGGTCACATCTTCCGTGATTTTCTGCTGATCAAAGTGCTGAACCCTGCCCCTGCTGAGGAATCCGGACGGCTGCCACTCCTTTCCCTTTCCCATAGATATAATTTTTGTATTTTCAGGAAGCTGCATGGATCCAAAACTGATGAAGTTCCCATGTCCCCGGCCAATCCGATCCAGCCCGGCTTCCTGTGCAAAGCGGATGAAGATTCCCAGATCACTTTGCCGGTGCGTTTCAGATTCCTCCAGCCACTGCTCCATGTCTGCACGGGTTTTCACATCAGCCCATCGGGGGATATCGCATCCCAGAACCTGATTTTCATACCATTTTCGGTAAGCAGCCAGCAGCCAGCGGCACTGGGCGATGTCTGTGACTCTGGGAGCGGAGACCACACCGCCCGGAACCATGAAAGAGGAATGAGGCCACTGTCCCCCCAGTATTGCGATGATTTCAATGAGTTTTCCGGTTTCGGCAGCAGCCATGCGGCTGCTTTCCCCTTTCAGGGGCGCATAGCGGACAAGGGCTTGGTCAAACAGGGAATGTTTTTTATAGCAGGGATTGGCAAAATCGCACATGAAAATCAGAAAACTGTGACGCATGTCGCTCTGGAGTTTTTCCACTCCCAGGGCAATATTGCGGATTCGAATGGCTGTGTCCGGAATGCTGACACTGTAAAGCATATCCAGGGATTTTGCTGCGGCCAGCAGATGGGCTGTGCTGCATATGCCGCAGATTCTGGGCGTGATGACCAGACCGTCGAGAGCGCTTCTGCCGACAAGGATATTCTCAAAGCCCCGGTACAGGGTTCCAACGCTCCGGGCCTCGGCAATCACCCCGTCTTCCAGTTCCACCCGTATTTCCAGATCCCCTTCGACCCGGTTGACGGGAAAAATGTCAATGGTTCTGCCCATGTCAGATTCCTGTAACCCGGTTTCGCAGCCGTTTGGGAGCAGCGGCCGCAGCTATGCCTTTGTAGGCCAGATAGTGAGCGCGGTTCACGCCGTCCGGCAGTTCAATGGGAATGCCCTCAATGTTCCGGGTTCTGAAAAAGGGATACTGCTGGGGAAAATCCGGCCTTGTGCACCCAAAGCAGGGGACACCCACCCGCGTTTTGGAAGAGCGCCGGTTCCACAGCATCTTGTTGCAGGGGCCGTACACCAGAGGGCCGTGGCATCCCAGATAGAAAAACAGACAGCCCTTTTCCCCGAATTTTTTCTCCTCCACCCGGTATTCATGGTATTCGTTCCGGGTGCATCCCTGGTGAACCATGGTGTCATACCATTCCAGCGGTTCATTGTATCTGCCCAGTTCCAGGGGAATGCCTTCAATCAGAGCGGAAATGGCGCCTGTGATGACCCCGCCGTGGCAGGGACAGCCCGGAAGATTGATGACCGGCATTCCGCTGCGGGATATGAAACTTTCCCCCAGAAATCCGCCTGCATCCCATTTGTGAAACTGCAGACCGGTGGCCTCGGTTTCGCTGTCCGCACCCATGCCGCCGAAACTGGCGCAGGTTCCCACGGCCAGCACATACCCGGCCTGCCGGGCCAGCGCGGCAAGGATATCTTTTTTGGGCTTTCCCGATACCATGTCAAACATTCCTGTTCCGCCCGGTCCCCGGATAACCGATCCCTCAATGCAGAGAATGTCCAGTCTTTCTTTTCCCATCATCAGATCTTCCTGCAACTGACGATGTTCCCGGATGCTTTTCGCTGACAGGGAGGGATGCCACAGGACATCTATATCATAATTATGAAAAAAATCAAAGGGGGCCATATGCTCTGCATTGAACATGGCCCAGGTGTCCCCCCCGCAGGCCCCGCTCTGCAGCCAGTACATTTTTACCGGCCCTTTAAGACCGGGATCCGTTTTTTTTTCACTTCCGCTCTTCTTTGCAGGTTCCGGAACCGGTGAACTGCCTTTCGGTTCAGCCTGAGAATGCAGATCGCAGGTTTTGCCTTCCCCTGCAGGCTCGTTAACACGAGGATGAATGACAAAAAGATGACGGCACTGGGGACAGCACACCCTGGCCCCTTTGGACGGGATGCGGGCATCTGCAATCTCCACGGAAAAATTGCACTCTCTGCACACGATTTTCATGATGCTGCTCCTGTAATAAACGGGATGCTGAATCTGATTTTTTCACACCGGTTCTGGGGAATGATGAAGTTGTTAGGGAATGATGTTCTCCAATGGAAAGCTGTCAGTCCCTTTCTCATCTGTTAATCAACGGCAGTCTTATACCGAATCGCCATTGAATTTATGCAACATTTGCCTGCCGTTCCTGTTCTCTGCGTCAATGCCGTCATCCGGAGTCCCAAACTGAAAGTTTGGGTCGGTGAAACAGTTTCAGACCCGAAGCCAAACTTTCAGTCCGGCACTCCTCTGACCCGCTGACGGAAAAGGAAAGCATTGCATCGAATCAATGGAGAATCGGTATCATGCAACTCGCTGTTGAGTATATGCACTTCAGTCATTTTTTTCCCAATGCCGCTGAACTGGCACCCCTCCCCTGACCCCTCCCGGAGGGAGGGGAACCGCGGGTTCACCCGGCGCTGAAAAAGGGGCGGTATTGTATTAAATCAATGGAGAATCGGTATCAGATCAATGGCGATTTGGTATTGGAGGACAGCATATTTTTTATTTTCCCAAAATACAAAAGGCAGTGGTTTGCACCACTGCCCCTGCTTTTTGAAGGGGGGACGAATGCTTTGTCAAGTTTGATTTTATGTGCTGAAGTATACAGAACAACCGGATTTTTGAAAAATCCGGTTGTTGCAGCTCACAGATTCAAGGCTGACAGAGTACTGAACCCCGCCCCCAAACAGATTGCCCGGTAAATATTGTTCCGAAGTTATGCGGTCTTTGCCAGCCTCACCGCGCAGACCTTGAATTCCGGAATGCCTGCAACCGGATCAAGAGCCGCGTTGGTCAGCATATTGGCTGCACCTTCGGCAAAATGGAAGGGAACAAAAACCGTACCCGTGACAGCCACGCCTGAAACCTTTACCGCAGCTTTGATGCTGCCCCGGCGGGACGCGATTTCCACCCTGTCCCCGTTTTTCAGACCGTATTTCATGGCATCCCTGAAAGAGATTTCCACAAAACTGCCCGGTGCCCGCTCATTGAGTCCCTCCACCTTGCCGGTCATGGTTTTGGTGTGGTAATGATACAGGATCCGTCCTGTGGTCAGATACAGGGGATATTCCTCATCCGTGCTTTCCGCAGGCGGAACAAAGTCAATGGCATGGAATTTGCCTTTGCCGATGGGGAACTGGGTCGTATGCAGAATCGGAGTTCCCGGATGATCCTTTGCCGGACAGGGCCAGTGGATACCTTCATATGCAATGCGATCATAGGTGATACCCGCATAGGACGGCGTGACTGCCGCGATTTCCTTCATAATTGCCTCGGCATCTTTATACTCCATAGTATAACCCATGCGTTTGGCAATCTCACAGGTGATCCACCAGTCCGCCTTTGCCTGACCGGGCGCTTCCACAGCCCTGCGCACCAGTTGGACCCGTCTTTCTGTGCTGGCAAAGGTTCCGTCCTTTTCGGCAAAACACGCTGACGGCAGAACCACATCTGCCAACTGTGCGGTTTCTGTCAGGAAAATGTCCTGCACCACCAGAAAATCCAGATGCTCCAGGCTCTTTTTCACATGGCTGATGTCCGCATCAGAAACCATGGGATTTTCACCGATGATGTACAGAGCTTTGAGTTCTCCGCTGTGGGCTTTGGGCAGCATTTCCGTGACCTTAAGTCCCACTTTGGCGGAAAGACCTGTGACTTTCCAGGCATCTTCCATTTTTTTGACCGCATCCGCATTGTTCACAGCCTGGTATCCGGAGAACACATTGGGCAGACCGCCCATGTCACATGCGCCCTGCACATTGTTCTGGCCGCGCAGAGGATTCACACCGCCGCCCTCAATGCCCAGATTGCCGCAGAGCATGGACAGATTGGCAAGAGATTTCACATTGTCGGTTCCGGAGATGTGCTGGGTGATGCCCATGCAATAGACAATGCTGGCTGCTTTGGCTTTCGCGTAAGTCCGTGCGGCTTCCGCAAGTTTCTGCGCTGGAATGCCCGTGATTTTTTCCACATGTTCCGGTGTGAATTTCTTCACCATGTCTTTGAGCTGTTCAAAGCCTTCGGTGCGTGCATTCACAAATTCCTTGTCATAAAGGTTTTCGTTGATGATGACGTGCATCATCCCGTTGATCCAGGCCACATCACTTCCCAAATTGGAACGCAGCCACTGATGTGCAAAACCCGTGAGTTTGATCCTGCGGGGATCCACCACAATCAGCTTTGTGCCTTTGAACTTCACTGCCCGTTTGATATAGGACGAAATCACGGGATGGTTTTCCGTGGTGTTCGAGCCTGTAAGCAGAATCACCTCGGCTTTTTCCAGATCACCGATAGCGTTTGTCATTGCGCCACTTCCAAATGCAGCGGCCAGACCGGCCACTGTTGAGCTGTGTCAGAGACGCGCGCAGTGATCTATATTGTTGGTTTTCAGAACCGCACGGGTGAATTTGTTCGCGATATAGTTTTCCTCATTGGTGACACGGGCCGAGGTAAGCACACCAATGCTGTCTCCCCCGTTTTTTTCCTTAATCTCTCCGAGTTTCTGAGCCACCAGATTCAGAGCTTCATCCCATGAGGCTTTGCGGAATTTTCCGTTTTCTTTGATCAGGGGATCAGTCAGTCGTTCCGGAGAATGGATGAAATCAAAACCGAACCGGCCTTTGACACAGAGACTGCCGTAGTTGGGAGCCACCTCTTCCACACCCGTGACCTTGACCACCTTCCCGTCTTTCACATGAAGATTCATCTGACAGCCCACACCGCAGTAACTGCATGTGGTGCGCACTTTTTCTGTTTCCCAGGGACGGACATGGTAACGGGCATCTTTTTCCACCAGCGCACCAACGGGACAGACCTGTATGCACTCACCGCAGAACACGCAGTCTGAATCTTTCAGGGGTTTGTCCTCGGCAGCCACAATCTTGGTGTCTGTGCCCCGGTATCCAAAGCTGATGGCATTGTTGACCTGAACATCATTGCAGGCCTGCACACAGCGTCCGCATTTGATGCAGCGGGAAAAATCCCGGACAATGAAGGGGTTGACATCCTCAATGGGCCAGGGAACCTCGGTTCTGGGAAAACGTTCGGCAGAAACCTGGTACTGGTAGGCAAGGTGCTGCAGTTCGCAGTCACCCCAGACCGGACAGAGTTCGTCGCTTTTGTCATGCCGGTTCACCTCGATCTGAAAGCGGCTCCATTCCCTGTCGTCCGAAACCCGGACAGCACAGTTATGGTTTCCGGAAGAAAGCAGAAGCTGCAGGATCAGGCGTCTGGCCTTTATCACCTCCGGAGATTCCGTGCGCACCACCATATTGGGGGCAGCAGGAGCCGCGCAGGAGGCCACCAGACTGCGTGCGCCCTGTACTTCCACCACACAGATGCGGCACTGTCCCGTGGGGAATGCCCGCTTCAGATGGCAAAGGGTGGGAATCGGTATGCTGTTCCGCCTTGCCACCTGAAGAATGGTCTCTCCGGGAGTAAAGGTGAATTCATTCCCATTGATGACAATGATGTTTTGTTTTTCCATTAGATTCTCCTTGCAGGGTTGGTAAATAACACCACATGTCCAAAAGAGTTTTTTATAGGAACTCCGAACTTTTGTCAATCAGCGATTTTATGTTCCGTGAGGTTGCCGCTGCTGCGGGCAAGACCACAGACCCCGGCCCCCGCGGCAGCGCCCAGCATATCTGCCAGAAAATCCATTATATCCGATGTCCTGTACCGGACAAAGGACTGATGAAACTCGTCTGCGGCCCCGTAAAATGAAGATGCAAGTATGCTGATACACAGAAGAAAAAAGATGCTTTTCCGGGGCAGTGAGGCACGGAATGCTCTGAAAAAGAGAAATCCCAGAACAGCATATCCGGCAAAGTGAAGAAGCTTGTCTCCGTGGGGCAGAAATTTGGGCACCCGGAAAGGAGAGGGAAACGAGGACTGCACATAAATCAGCAGGCAGTACAGGCAGACCGGCATCCAGTACAGAATAAGCAATTTTGACATTGACATACGGGTCATTGAGGGCTGAGTCTCTCTTTTTTTTGCAGCCGAAGGATTTGGAAAAAATCAGAACACTGCTTTTCCGCAGTATCGGGGTTTCCAATATCAGGCAGAAGATTCCGGACTCCCTTCTCAGCACAAAGGCTATCAGACTGAGAGAGGGGCATAATTCAAAGATTTTCTCTTCTTCTGAAAATGAGGATAACAGAAAATGAATCTGAATTCAATGGATTTAGGTTGCAGGAAGCGGAATTTCAACTTATTGATTTTTGCACACGGAAATTTTGTGCCGCACAAATCCGTTTCTGCAGCATCAAAGAGAGCAAAGGCAAATCCCGGATGTTCCGCTTCTCCACAAATAGAACTGTCTGTTTTTTTTGCAGTCAGGAGTTACACACCTGACCGGATAAACCCTTGGGGTTTTCAAAACCCCAAGGGTTTAAAAGGGAATTTTTTTAAGCAACTGCGTAAGTCCAAATATTAAAAAACGTTGTACACAGAGATTGATATTTCTGCCGCATCTGCTATAGTCAGTAAATGGGAAATATGAAAACTGTTCATACTGTCTGTTTTTCAAATGCAAGGGATATGTCTGAAATCCCGTCAGACAGCATTGATCTGGTCGTAACCTCGCCGCCCTATCCCATGATTGAACTGTGGGATAATCTGTTTGGACAGATCAATCCGGAA